>CAYWDY010000012.1:0-18348 GCA_964455985.1 uncultured Flavobacteriales bacterium | reverse complement strand
CCTCTTTTTGCTGTTCTAAAAATGTCTTATCCCAATACAAATCAATTCCGATTTCACCCACGGCACAAAAATCCCTTCTCTCCCACTCCGTTTCCATGTGCAGAATGACCTCTTCCCAGTCTTGCTGGACATAACACGGATGAAGTCCCATCATGGGGAAACACCGGGAAGGATGCTTTTCGGCTAACGCCAGCATGGGCCCGATGGAATCTAGGTCGATGTTAGGCAGAAAAAAACGCTCCACGCCGACGGCGAGTGCCTCATCAACACACGCCTCCCGGTCTTCGTCGAATTCTTTGTTGTATAAATGGATGTGGGTATCGGTCAGCATCAGTTCCGGCGACGACAATTATACGTTACTTTTACCGACGTAAAACTACTTCCTTTCATCGACCCTGAAACAGGATTTGTCAGGAAGTATTCAACGAGTGCCACGTGCCGAAATTTCTGATACTCCGTTTTTCGTCGATCGGTGATATCGTACTCACCACGCCGGTGGTTCGCTGCCTGAAGCAGCAGGTCCCCGGTGCGGAGATCCACTACTTGTCCCGAAAATCATTCGAGCCTGTATTACGGCACAACCCTTACATAGACCGGTTATGGTTATTCGATTCCTCACCCGGAGAGCTGGCCCGTGAGCTTAAGGAGGAGAAGTACGATGCCGTGATCGATTTACATCATAACATCCGGACGTTGCGGTTGAAATGGTCGCTGAACCGTCCCGCTTTTTCATTCAACAAACTCAACCTGGAGAAATGGCTTCGGGTGAATCTGAAATGGGACCGGTTACCCGACGTGCACATCGTGGATCGTTATCTTAAAACGGTTTCATCGTGGGGGGTATTGAACGACGGGAAGGGATTGGATTATGGTATCTCTGACAGCGATCGCAGGGTACTCGATCGCTTGCCGGAGTCGCACCGAAACGGTTACGTGGCGGTGGCGATCGGTGCACAGCATGCGACCAAACGGTTACCCACGGAAAAACTGATTGGGATATGCCGTAAAGTGTCCCGGCCGATCATTCTGCTCGGAGGCAAGGAGGATGAACGCACAGGCGCTGCCATAACCGAGGCCGTGGGCCCGAATGTGATTTCATACTGCGGAAAAATATCATTGAACGAGTCCGCCGCCTTGGTGGAAAGGGCCGCGGTCGTACTCACGCATGACACGGGGCTGATGCACATTGCGGCGGCATTCAAGCGACCCGTAGTTTCGGTTTGGGGAAATACCATACCTAAGTTCGGCATGACACCCTACTACGGTTCACAGGAAATCACGCAGCAGCGCTTCGAAGTCTCGGGGCTTTCTTGCCGTCCCTGCTCTAAGATCGGCTTCGAAAAATGTCCGAAGGGACACTTCCAGTGTATGACGAAGCAGGATGAGGAGGGGATATCTTCCTCGGTAAATACCTTGTAAAGGATTAAAACCCGATTTATCTGTCCTTGTTCGCTCCGGGTATTTATATGAGCACTATTTTCCGCTTCCCTGTCACCGGCAGTATGCTTCATACTCCCCTATCTTTTGCTCGAGCCGTTTTTCCAAATAATCATTCGCGCCCTTAAGCGCTACCAGTATTTCTTTCGACTCCGCGTGGTAACGTTTCCGTTTCGCAACATCCCAATGCGCGGGCGGGGGTTGCAAGTTCGTGATACGATCCGCCAACTTCACCGCCCAGACCTCATGCGGTAACGACTTGATCCGGTTCAAACTGTCACTCATCTTATCCGCCTTCGGCAATTCTTTTCGTTTGGTCAATGCCGACACCGCAGCGGCAATGTCGTTGGAAAATGCCGCGGCCAATTCATCGTATGTGGTTTCCGTGTCTTCAATCGTATCGTGAAGCAACGCAACCTGAATGGCGAACTCGATTCGGAAACCGGTGGTATGCGTCGAGGCAACCATGATTTCCATGGCGACATTACTCAGGTGCATCAAATAAGGAAGTTCGGTGCCTGGTACGACCTGATTCATGGCGCCATGCTTCTCGGCTGCGAACCGAATGGCCTGCTGGTGTTTTTCCTGAAGGCCGGATAGTCTTGACATGGTGGATAGTTTTAGCGCTTGGGATACGATATCCTGTTTATGAAGCATAAAGATATTTCTTCCCGGGAAAAATCAGATTCTTCCAATTAGCTATTAAACACGTTCTAATGCTTGATTACTGAAATACGTTTATGTATGTTGATGTCTTTGGTATAAAGCCCTAATACATAGGTTCCCGATTCCAGCCCTTCGATATCCGCTTCATTATGGAGTAGCGAGCCGCTGACCCTTGACCTACCCGACAAATCCATCACCTCATAATTCCACATTTCATTTTCCCATCGATCCGTCGTAAAACGAATATGAATCCGACCGGAGGAGGGGTTGGGAAAAACCAGTTCAACCGCGCTCGTAGCAGTGGCTCCGGCAAGTGATAGTCCGGTCGCTAATAAACTGTCGCCTTCGTCATACAGGTTCGACGCCTGGTAGTAAACCAGTATCGCACTTTCATTCTGTGGAACCGCCGTACCCCACGAAGGGACCTGGTTAACTGGTATGGGGTTGCCCAAAGCGACCCCAAGTGTATCGGCCGTCTGGCGGCCAACTGCTATGATTCCTTTACGCGTCTTATACATTCCGAAAATCTCCGTGTTGCCTCCACCGTTTTGGGTGAGCGTATCCCATGCTCCCACGACGAGACCCGAATAGATCGGTGCGCTCAGCAGTGAATCATAAACACGGACGAAACTATTCCAGGCACTCAACCCACCATAATAAGGTTTGACCATCTTCTGATATGCGTTCGATGTTGTAATCGTCCTTCTTCCTACCCCAGAGACACACACGTTACCGCTAGAAGTTACTTTTATGGCATTTCGTGACATACGAGTTGTATTCACGTCGGGCCAACCTGAATTGGGGTTGGGCCATCCATCCAGGTTGGGATCCGCCAACGGTGTTCCTAGGGCTCCTGTTCCTTCAGCCAGTTCCGCCATATAGGTGCTTTGTGTCAATGCCCCATCACCCAGTCGAAGCTTCCCCAGCCAGGAAATATGGATGTTACCATTGTTTCCGGTAAATCTGTTCTGAAAACCGTTTGCTAACGGATTGTAGTAAACACCATCGCCCTCCCAAAAATTTTCTACGTTGTTACCGTGACAACGGGCTCCTACGACCAGCCGATTGTTTCGGTAATCTATCGCCAAGGCATCGATGTATTGATCGGGCGTTGAGTTTACGGTGTCTCCTTGAGGAGTAATTTCATGATACAACCGACTCCACCAACGTAACAGTCCGGATGAATCCATAGCGATGACCGCGGGTTCGAAGTCGGGCAATCCACCCGGTAAGACGCTTTTGAAATTCATCCCGATATATACATCGTCACTCCTTCGATCAACAACCAGACTTTGTCCGCCATAGACCGGTGTGGCTGACGAAGAATATCCCGTATAGCCGGGACCATTGGCCGTGGGAATGGCAGGGTCACACGGTCCGTCGAACAAGACATCCAACGGCCATTTTCCCTTTCGGGAACCGCCATTTCCATCCGGATAAAAACCGTTGTACTCCGCCGAGGTCCATGAACGCAAATCACATCGACCCCATGATTTCAATACGATGCCGCTGAAATTCACGGAGTCAATTCCTCCCAGAGGGTAGGATGTCGCGGGGGTGCCGCGCCATTCCGAACCGTTTTTTAACCAGTGCGTCCTCCAGCCGTTCACCACGGTTCGTTCACCTTGACGATCCAAGCAATAAATCGCACTCCAATCATACGCATAGGCCTCTCCGCTGATGTAAAAGACTTTGCCTTGACTGGTCACATCCCAAGGATGATTCTCTTTGGCAACCGACTTGGCCCAAACCGGCTTAAACCATGAAAGTGTGGTTGGTATTCCGTCGATGAAATTGTGGTCCAGTTTGGCGATAATATATCCTCCGTTGTTCGCATCGCTGTCTGCCGTATTACAACTGATGTACAAATCGCCCGTAGCGGAATAGGGCTTAGTGTTCGTCTTCATGAACCTAATATCTTCCACCGCCCCTTGGGGGAAATGTACCACGTTAATTACTGACTGCAAATCTGAGGCGAGGTGCAGAATGATCCCGAATCGATTTGACCCCAAGGCATTGGGGATTGTGCCTGTATATCCGAGCACGAATTGCGGAGTTCCACTGGTGATCCACTGCAGGTCTTCAGCATATCCGCAAACCAGAAAAGTACCGTCTGTTATCTGCATCACGTCATAAAATGTCTCACGACCACTGCCGCCGACGTATGTGACCAGATCAGACTGTGCATATGAAAGGGGGGTATTCCATATACCAACAATCAATAGAATCAATAAACTGTTTACTTGGTTCTTCATCGTTCGTAGTGTTGGCTATCGATCATTGTTCGAAAAGATAACGAATTTTAGGACGTTACCGTTTCGGTCGTATCAGACCGGATTACCATGATGGAAAGCGGTTCCGCTTAAATAATACCGGAATAGGAATCGAATTTTACCTCGATCTGGTCGCCCCGCGGAGGAAACCAACGACTGTCAGAACTCTTGGAAAAGACCAACAAGTCTTTAGTACCTCCGATGTTTCAACGAAGGTGCCCCGGCTGAATTCTGAAAGGTGGTGCCCTCGCAGGAAATCACCATTTTTAACAGGGCCTCCCTGAAATTATCCCAGGCTCCAGCATCCCGGTTGACTGTTGCAATCAGCAGCAAAACCAAGGGAAGAAAACGACTCATCGACACGTTCAAAAATACACCTTGACAATTTGTACTGCAACGAGTCCTGGCTTTCCGTTTTGAACCGTTCAACTTCTATATTTGTCCAAGCAACCCAAAGCCAGACATGAAACAGAAGTCACTTTTCATTCTTTCCGGAATTCTCCTTCTATTTTCCTGCAACAAGAAAGCCGACCTCGTGCCGACCGGCCCGGATAAGCAAGTGCGACTTCAAGCCATCGCAGACAGCATGCGTCAGGTAATGGAAACACAGATCGGACATCCGATTCCTTCCATGAGCTTTTACATACAGACATCCGGAAATTCGTATTTCGTTTCCACTTCTTCCGGACAACCCGCTACATCAGACATGTGGCTTCGCATGGCTTCCGTTACGAAAATTTTCACCGCAAGCGCCATCATGAACATGTGGGAAGACGGTTGGATCGGCCTCGATGATCCCATTACGCAATCCATGCCGGGTTTCGGAGACACCTATGTGCCGGATAATCCGGATTGGGATATCCCGTACAAAAACCAAATCACCATCCGTCAACTGTTGTCTCATACAGCCGGAGTATATGATTCGGATAACGATCCGGTTCCATTCTTAGGAGGCGTTTCATACAGCACCTACATGCTTCAGCAGGATCCCGATCATGCATTCACCGCCAGTCAGTGGACAGCGTCTCTCATTCCGGATGCGTTGAGTTATTTTCCTCCGGGAACGAATTATCATTACTCGAATGTAGGCTACTCCATACTGGGAGAAATCGTCGCCCGGGTTTATTCCACACGAACGGGACTGACGAAAACCTTCGGGGATTATGTGCGTGAAGCCTTGCTTGCCGGCATTCCGGCAGCTGCCACAGGTATCTCCTTTCCGGAATCAGCTACCGACAATACGCTACCGCTCCCTGCCATGAATGGCCACGAATACGACGGCGTCTCCGACGTTTCGGTAACATCATATAATTCCTCGTTGCTCGTAGCGCAGGGCAACGGAATGGGTACCTATCGATCGATACACGATTGGCTGAGATACACCTTCAAAGGCGAAGGCCCTCTGGACTTCGCCACCGTAGAGTCCATGAACACCCCGTGGAATCCTGATTACAGCGGAATCTATTACGGACTCGGGACCATGGACTTGGGTATTCTGGGACGCGGTCACGACGGATTGCGGGCGGGAAACATCACTGCGTTCAGCTACGACATTTCCACGGACATTTCCATATTCTGTCACCTTCCGTTCTGGGATTTGCGAAATCCTCCCGCCACGGTATTCGATAACGGATATATTCCCCTCTTGCAAACGGCAAGCCTACTCAAACAAGAGCTTCAGCCCTAAGCGGAATATACACTGAAACGTAAGCTGTGAAGGTGCCTGTCCGTCTTCGGATCAGGAGAAAAGGGCTTTCAGCTCCGTCGCGTCTTCCGGTTTCATTTTACCGGCAAGGATCAGCGACAACTGGCGACGGCGCAGGGCAGCATCGTAGCGGCGCTGCTCTTCCTCCGACTCCGGTACCAGCGTAGGTACATTGATCGGGTTCCCCAGTTGATCGACGGCCACGAAGGTGTAAATCGCTTCGTTGCACTTTCTCTTTTCTCCGGTCGTATTATTCTCCACCCAAACGTCCATAAAAACCTCCATCGACGAAGAAAAGGACCTGGAAACCTTGGCGTGCACGGTGACAATTTCGCCCAGACGAATCGGCTGATTGAACGATACGTTGTTGACGGAAGCCGTGACTACCACGCGCCCGCAATGACGGTGAGCGGATATCGCGGAGGCGATGTCCATCCAGTGGAGCAGCCTCCCACCCATCAAGTTGCCCAGCGTGTTCGTATCATTCGGCAATACCATTTCGGTGATAATGGCAAGAGACTCTTTGGCGGTCTTTGTTTTGGCAGACATGCGTATGTGTTTAGGAAAACTTCGCGAAGATTAACGCAAACGTTTCAAATTGATATCCGTAACCGGATGTACGATGAGTGGTACCTTTTCAATGGTGACACTGCTCGTATCGAGACCGAAAGCACGCTCTTCGGATAAGGAGAAGCGCTTCAACATGAAGTAAATGTCAAGAATGATTTTTTCGTAGAATGGCAATTCATTCTCGTAGGAGAGGAATTTTTCCATGACCACGAAACGAAAATCGCCGATCAGGTTTTTTCTGCCCAAGGATTCGTACCTGGAAGTGATGTCCACTTCGAAATTCCGGACCATGTCCTCCACCACTTTACGGAACATCAGGTTGATGCGTGGTGCTACACGGAAACCCAAACGGAAATCAATTCGAATGATGTTTCCTTTCAACAACGGGGTGACCTGGTATTCCATGGTATATGGCTCGTCCATGACATCCACATGCACAAACCAATACATGTCGGCGCGCTTGGGTTGCTTCTGAAGAATGGAGTAAATGACCTTGGCCTCGATTTCATCTTTGAGATTCGCGGAGGTAAGATACACCAGGTGAGTGGCGTACTTGGGAATAGAAAAATCGTGACTGAGGTCGCGCAGCAGAGTGATGTATTCCTTAACCTTGACGAATTCAACGAAACGGTTTCTGATTTTACGGGCGGTAAACCAAGACCACATCAGGAAAATCAATACGGACGCGATCAGAAGTGTCAACCAACCTCCATGCGGAAACTTCTCGAGGTTAGCTACCAGGAATGAAATCTCCACGGTAAAGAACATGACCAGTAGAATGATGATGAAAAACGAGGAGACCCTACGCATGTAAAGATAATACGCTAATAGTAGCGTCGTGCTCAGCATGGTGATGATGATCGCCAATCCGTACGCCGCTTCCATGCCGGACGATTCTCGGAAGAAAAGAACGACGCCTATGCATCCGATCATCAGCAACCAATTGACCGAGGGAACATAGAGTTGTCCACGCATGTTGGTCGGATAAACGATCTTGACCTTGGGCCAGAAGTTGAGTCGAATGGCTTCGTTGATCAACGTGAACGAACCGCTGATCAAGGCTTGTGAGGCAACGATGGCAGCGGCAGTGGCGATGACAATGCCCGGGATAACAAACCAGTCCGGCATCAGGGAGAAAAATGGATTTACCCCATTCAGCATCTGGTTCTCATGTTGCATGAGCCACGCCCCTTGTCCCAGGTAATTCAGGATCAACATGGTCTTCACAAATCCCCAGGTGATCCGGATGTTCTTGCGGCCACAATGTCCGAGATCACTATACAACGCTTCGGCGCCGGTGGTACAGAGAAATACGGCCGATAGTACCCAGAATCCATTATGGTATTGGGTGATCAGATGAAAAGCATAATAGGGATTCAGCGCCTTGAACACCGCAGGATATCGAAACACTTCCGCTACTCCCAAGACTCCCAACATGAGGAACCAGGTGAGCATGATGGGTCCGAAGAAGTTTCCGACAAACTTGGTACCGAATTGCTGGATGACAAACAGTGCTGCGATGATGGAAATAACAATCGGTACTGTCGGGATGTCGGCATTGAAAATACGAAGACCTTCGACGGCGGAGGAGACGGAGATTGGCGGTGTGATTATTCCGTCTGCCAACAGTGCGGAACCTCCGATGATGGCGGGGAACAGCAACCATTTTGTTTTGGTACGCCGAACGAGCGCATACAACGAAAAGATCCCGCCCTCACCTTTATTGTCGGCGCGAAGTGTCAACACGACATATTTGAACGTGGTCTGAATCGTCAGCGTCCAGAATATGCACGAGATACCGCCCAACACCAAATCCGGTGAAATGGGTTGGCTACCTACAATGGATTTGAATACGTATAAAGGTGATGTTCCTATATCACCGTAAATGATCCCCAGCGTAATCAGTAAGCCGGCGGCGGTGACAGTGTTGATCGAATGTTTACTCACAACAGAAAAGCTCGACAAAAGTAATCAAGTTAAGAGGTCCACTGCCTGAAAGTCAGATATTTTTCATCGAGTACCAGCTCATGACCTTTGCTTTACTCACGACTTCTTATTACCTAACTTTGAAGCGCTATGAACGCAAAATACGATGTCATTGTAGTGGGTGCCGGTCACGCCGGATGCGAAGCCGCTGCCGCTGCCGCCAATATGGGCTCGAGCGTGCTTCTCATTACCATGAACATGCAGACCATCGCTCAGATGTCTTGCAATCCGGCGATGGGCGGAATAGCTAAGGGACAGATTGTCAGGGAGATAGATGCTATGGGCGGCTATTCCGGTATCGTTACGGACCGTTCCATGATTCAGTTCAGGATGTTGAATCGTTCTAAAGGCCCGGCGATGTGGTCGCCTCGTTCGCAGAACGATCGTATGCTCTTTGCTGCAGAATGGCGACGTATGCTGGAGGAAACACCCCGCGTAGATTTCTGGCAGGACACGGTTAACTCATTGATTGTCAATGATAAAAACGAAATCGAAGGGGTTCGTACCGGTTTAGGAACGGAATTCCGATGCCGTGCCGTGGTGTTAACCAACGGCACTTTTTTGAATGGCATCATACATATCGGTGAGAAGCAATTGGGTGGAGGAAGGGCGGGAGAAAAAGCCGCTACCGGAATTACCGAGCAGCTTGTCTCTTTGGGCTTTCAAAGCGGTCGGATGAAAACGGGCACTCCTCCCCGACTCGACGGTCGGTCACTCGATTATTCCAAGATGGAAGAACAGAAAGGCGATGATGTACCCGGACGGTTTTCTTATTTGGACACTCCCCTACCTGCTCAGCAGCGTTCCTGCTGGATTACTTATACAAGCGAGACCGTCCACGACATCCTGAAGGAAGGTTTTGAGCAATCCCCGATGTTTACCGGACGGATCCAAGGTTTGGGGCCGCGATACTGTCCATCCATTGAAGATAAGATCAATCGCTTTGCGGATAAAGACCGCCATCAGCTTTTTATCGAGCCGGAAGGATGGAATACCGTCGAAATCTATGTAAACGGTTTCAGTACATCCCTGCCTGAAGAGGTTCAGTATCGAGCGCTTCGACAAATCCCCGGACTGGAAAATGTAAAAATGTTCCGCCCCGGTTACGCCATCGAATACGATTACTTCCCTCCTACCCAGCTTAACCTGTCATTGGAAACCAAACTGGTGAACGGCCTTTATTTCGCCGGCCAGATCAATGGGACCACCGGCTACGAAGAAGCCGCTTGTCAGGGCTTAATGGCAGGCATTAACGCCCATCTGAGCCTTCATGATAAGGAACCTTTGGTTCTCAAGCGATCTGATAGCTATATCGGCGTATTAATCGATGACCTGGTGACCAAGGGGACCGATGAGCCCTACCGCATGTTTACGTCCAGGGCGGAATTCCGAACGCTTTTGCGTCAGGATAATGCGGATGTACGACTAACTCCTTTAAGTCATACGTTGGGATTAGCCTCTGATGAACGGATGAGCCGTTTGGACAAGAAAACCGCGGAAACCGATAAAATGATTGGTTATTTAAAGAATCAGTCCATTTCACCGGAAGAAATAAACGCCCTATTGGAAGAAAAAGGCTCAGAGCCTATTCGGCAAAAACAAAAGCTTCTGGGATTGGTATTGCGCCCTCAGGTAGCGCTTCAAGACTTGCTGGATCGTGTCGATTCGTTCCGTGAGGCCTTTTCGGAAGCAAGCGAAGAGATTATCCATCAAGCGGAGGTTAGTATCAAATACGAGGGATATATTCAGAAGGAGCAGGAGATGGTTACCCGGTTTTCTAAGCTTGAAAACCTTTATTTGAAGGAGGATTTCGATTATCTCTCCCTTTCTGCGTTATCCATGGAAGCCCGACAAAAACTCACGGAAGTTCGTCCAAAAAACCTCGGACAGGCATCCAGAATCAGCGGTGTTTCTCCTGCCGACATATCAGTACTGATGGTCTATTTATCTAAATAATGTTCCACGTGGAACAAAACGCCGTAAGAGTGTTGTATTTTGGATAAATGTTCCACGTGAAACATTTTTAATCATGGAAAAACTGACGAATTGCCCGGTTTGCTCAGGCGCTAAGCTCAAGCCCTTTATTACGTGCTTAGATCATACCGTAACCCATCAGCCGTTCTCTATCGAACAGTGCGAGAATTGCGGGTTCCTGTTCACTAATCCTAGGCCTGATTCTTCAGAGATTGGTCGATTCTACGAAAGCTCAGCCTATATAAGCCATACGAACTCTAAACGGGGCGTCTTTAATCGGGCTTATCAATTTATCCGTAAAAAGGCTATTCAAGAAAAAATCAGCCTGATTAAAGAAACATTGGGAAAAGAGGAGGTGATCAAACTCTTGGACATCGGCTGCGGAACAGGAGAGTTTTTGAATGGATGTAAAAAAGCCGGCTGGACCGTTAAAGGCATCGAACCCAGTGATTCGGCACGTAATCAGGGAATATCAAATTACGGACTGGCAATAGGGGAGGAGAAGGAACTAGAATCAGATTCCTCTTCATACGATGCGATAACCCTTTGGCATGTCTTGGAACATGTACACCCACTGAACAAAAGATTAGAACAAATTCATCGGCTTTTGAACGAAAAAGGAATACTGGTAATTGCTGTTCCTAACTCGTCTTCCTACGATCAATCTGTTTTTAAGGAAAAATGGGCCGCCTGGGATGTCCCTAGACACCTCTATCACTTCACTCCCACAACCATGAAAAATTTATTGGGTCGACATGGGTTTGAACACATACGGTCATTCCCTATGAAATACGACTCGTATTATGTTTCCTTGCTAAGTACCCAATATCTCACTGGATCGAAACAATATCTTAACGCCGTCATGGTGGGTAATAAATCCAACCGATTTGCGGGAAGCGACCCAGAAAAGTATTCCAGCGTGATTTACGTATTTCGAAAAGCTATTTCTTCCAAGTAAAGCGGAATACGGATCCTTTTCCAAAATCAGACTCGAGTGTAATCTTACCGTCCTGCATCTCGACAATTTTCTTTACAATCGTCAATCCAAGACCCGTACCCTCTGAACGGTCCTTGGGCACTAACGTCTGGAAAAAACCGAATACCTTTTCCTGAAACTCAGGCTTAATGCCTTTGCCATTATCCTGAACAGAAAACTCAATGGTATCACCCAATTCACGGTAAGAAATATCAATCCGAATATCCTGCTTGTCGTTGTGCTTGATGCCGTTCATGATCAAATTCTGAAACACCTCATGAATCTTGATCTTTTCCGTACGCAATACAGGCATACGATCAGGGTAGGAAATGCGTACGTTTCCAGGTGGGCAAATTAGGTCTATTATATTGTTTATCAACAACTTAACGTCTACTTCGGTGGTTTCATCAAAACTGTTGGCCATCCGACAGTAGTGCAAAATACCGTCTATCATCTGCTGCATACGCTCTGTCCGTGACTTCATCATTTGCAGTAGTTCCGAAACTTCACGCGTTATGTCAGGGCCGAGCTCCTGCTCGATGAATTCAGATAAGCTGGACAAACCTCGGAGTGGGGCCTTTAGATCATGCGAAACGATATAGACATATTCTTCCAACTGCTGATTTGCCGATTGAAGCTTCTCATTCAATACGCGCATCTCTTGAAATTGATGAAACAAACTTTCATACCGGCGGACACGCTGCTGTATCACTTGACAGGGAGTCGAAGAACAAATCATATCGTCAGCGCCAGCCTGCATCAAGGCAATATGGTCGAAAGCATTCTGTCCATGGTCCATGACGACCACGAGAGTTATTTCAGGGTAAAGAGAAGACTCACGAATGATGTCAAACACATCATTTGCATTTTCAGCACAGCTAGAAGAAATAAACGCAGCTGCACATGGGGTATTGGACACCTTAGCACAAACCTCCTTTAACGTTTCTAGGCGATGGATTTTTCGGTCCTCGGAATCGAGTCCATGCCATAATTCAGAGCGATCAGGAGAGTGTCCTTGCCAAAAAACTAAATGAGTGTTTCGCTTAAGCGAAAGGGGAACGGTGGGGGAGATCCCGGGGTGTTTTCGTGGGGTAATGATTGCCATACGAGGGTATCGTGTACCTGGCAAGCTAATCTATCTCAGACCCCTATTTTTCATATAAACAGGCAGAATATTGCAGGAGTAAGGTAAAAGAGCCCTTATTACTTCAATAACTTCCGTATGGACTCAAAACCATCCTCGTTTTTCACGTGAAACAGATAGATTCCAGCAGACCATCCTGAACAAGGAATAACTACTGGTGAGGAGGCTTCTGGGCGAACCCTTTCTTCCCAAATCTGACGACCTATTTCGTCCGTAATATAGAGACGTAATTCATGTGAGGTATACATAGGAAACTCAATCACCAATTGATCTGTAACCGGATTGGGATAGAGTAAAAACTGCATCTCAGGAAATTCTTCGATTCCTACCAATGAAACATATTGCAATTGAGAAATGGCACGGCAGCCTGCTCCGTTCGTAATGGACAACGAATAATACCCGGAAAGGGTCGCTACATAGGATTGCCCGGTTGCTCCGGAAATGGGGGTGTTGTTATAATACCATTGATACGTATATCCGGGAGGAGCAAAAAGCGTGTTTCCGGTTTGGGTGAAAGAAGGTATTGGCGGTAATGTCGCCACCTGGACGAAGTTCATAACCTCGATCGTATCGCTTCCAGCTGGATTGCTGGCTATAAGAGTCACCGGGTAAGATCCGGGAGTGAAATAACAGATATTAGTGGGCTGCTCCAAAGAGGAAGAGGATGGGGTTCCTCCTGGAAACAACCAGCTCCAGTTAACGGCATTGGTGGAAACAGAAACAAAAGTCAAGCAACCGTTATCACAAATGGATGTATCGCTTGAAATAAAACCAGCAACCGGCTTAGCAGAACAATCTACTACTTGAATATATGAAGGCTGGACAATCGTGCCTGAACAGAATCCATCAGATACCGTAAGCCTGACATCGAATGTACCGCTCGACCGATAGCACACACCAGATATCGATGGACCAAAGGCAGAAGATGGCGTGGCTCCGGTTAAACCCCAAATGAAAGAAGTCGGCGATCCGCTAGAGGAACCTGCGAAGGATATGCAATCGTTTTTACAGATGGTCTGGTTGGCGGTACTGATAGAAGGAATAGGGGAAGGGCGAACCTGTATGAAATTCAATTGGGTCCGAGTCGCAGAACAGCCCTCAACAGAAGTCGCTGTCAGTGTAACCGAATAAGTTCCTGCTGCTGTATACGTATGGCTGGGAGACAACACCGAGGAGCCTCCGCCATCACCAAAGGTCCATGTGTAAATACTTCCAACGCCGGCATTACCGGTAAAATTCACCGTTAACGAATCACAACCCACAGTAGAAGAGGCAGAGAATGTCGCCACCGGTAGGGGGTAAACTAAAACGGTATCCGATTCTGTGGAAACACAGCCCCCAGCACCAGAAACGGTGAGCGTCACCGGATAATCACCTGGATTGGTGTACCAATGGGATACAGAATATCCTGTCGAATTCGGGGATCCATCACCGAAATTCCACGAATAAGATGCGGATGAAGAACTTGTATTGGTAAAACGAACACTATCTCCTGCACAGACATTGCTGACTGAAAATTGAGCCTGGACACCCGGTGAAACTTGAATCTGAACCGTGGCAGTATCCGAACAACTGCCTTGGCTGGCGGTGAGCATTACCTGATAGGTGCCGGGCGAAGTAAACGTATGACTGGGAGCCGAGGCCGAACTGGGTAAGCTACCATCACCAAAATCCCAACTGAAACTTGGTGCCCCACCGGTGCTATTGGAAAAAGCAACCGGGAGTGGAGCACAGCCGGAAATCGGAGAAGCAGAAATGGAAGCAACCGGAGCCGGACTTACTGCGACTTGCATGGCAGTATCTACAACACAACTTGCATTAGATACTTGAAGAAGCACCGTGTAGGTTCCGGCAGCAGCATAATAATGAGATGGGCCTGTGGGGGTGGAAATACTAGTCCCGTCTCCAAAATCCCAGAGGTAGGAAGTAGCACCGACTGATGAGGTATTAGTAAAACGAACGGTATCGCCTAAACAAACGTTGGCAGCTGCAAAAGATGCCTGTAACGCTGGATTAACAACTACATTATACGTCTGCTGAACCGAATCACTACAAGTACCTTGACTTGCAATAAGTGTAACGGTATAATTACCACTCGAGAAATAATCATGTGATGGTTGACTAACCGTGTTTAACGGAGTACCGTCGCCGAAATTCCATGAATAGGTAGGATTACCTGTGGTGATATTGGTAAAATCCGCTGTTGTAATACCACAGCCCGGCATGAAGACAGCGCTAAAACCGGCTACTGGAGCAGGGTTCACACTAACCGTCAAAGTCGTATCATCAGAACAAACACCATTACCAACGATCAATCGGATCGAGTACGTACCTGCACTAGCGTAATAATGGGACGGTTGAAGCGCGGTTGATACCGGCGTACCATCACCAAAATCCCAAGCATAGGAGGAGAGGGGAGAGCCATTGCCTTGACTGCTATTTGTCACACGTACCGAATCCCCCGAACAAACATTGTTGGTGGAAAACGCCGCGAGCGGTTGGGGTCTTACGACAATAGAAGCAGAAGCGGTATCTGAACACCCTCCGTTATACACAACAACTTGAACAACAAAGGATCCGTTAGAAGTATAGGTGTGAGAGGGGTTAGCCAGCGAGCTGGCGGCCGAACCGTCGCCGAAAGTCCATTGGTAAGCTAGCGCTTGCGTAGAGGTATTGGTGAAAACCACCGGCGTGTTGCCGCAAACAGAATCTACACTGGGGGTAAACAGCGCCGTAGGCACAGCGCCAACGTATATCGTTCGTACGGAATCATCCGAACAGATAGCACTATTTGCTGTCAGAGTGACGGAATATGTTCCGGTATTGGCGAATGTATGTGTCGGAGAGGTTTGCGTACTGGTAGGGGATCCGTCTCCAAAATTCCAAACATAGCCGGAAATAGCACTTCCATTACCAGTAGAAAGATTGATGAATGAAACAGACCCTCCCAAGCAAATGGAGTCTAAGGCGTTAAAGGCGCTGGTAGGCGAGTTGCTCACTGTAATGTAACTGGTACGAATCAACGTATCAGCACATGAACCCTGAGTGGCAATCAGCGTCACCGTATATACTCCCGGTAACGTGTGTGTGGGGGCTGTTGATGAGGAGTTGTTACCATCTCCAAAATTCCAGTTGTATGTAGGGGTTCCTGATGTCGTATTAGAAAATATGACCGTAAGGGGTCCGCAGCCCGATGTGACTGTAGAAGAAAACGCGGCTACCGGAGCAGGGTTAACGTTGACTGTTATCGTGGTATCATCGGTACATCCGCTGGCCGTGGTAATCAAACGAACTGAATAGGTTCCTGATGTAGCATAAACATGAGATGGGGATGTAGAGGAAGAAAGTGTTCCGTCACCAAAATTCCAGCTGTACGTTCCCGATGATCCCGCAGGAATCGCGGAGGTGTTCGTAAAATAAACCGTGTCTCCCAGGCAAACCGCATTGTTGGCACTAAACGATGCCACAGGAATTTCGTTCACGACGATGAAATTGGTTCGTGTAAGCGTATCGGCACAGGAACCATTGGTTGCAATCAGGGTAACAGAATACGTACCGGGAAGTGAGTAGGTGTGTGACGGTGCATTGGCGGTTGATGTGGAGCCGTCACCGAAATTCCACGTGTAGGCGGTGGCCGATAGGGTGGAGTTGGTAAAGCTCGCAGCAAACGGCGGACAACCGCTGGTGATGGCTGAATTGAAATTAACGGTAGGGCTAGAAAGGATAGTAACCGTTACGGGCGCAACTGCATTGCAACCAAAATCATTGTTTACGGATAATGCTACTTGGTAAGTCCCTCCGCTAGAATAGGTATGCGAGACATTCTGCCCGTTAGCAGTTGGTGTACCATCCCCAAAGCTCCACGTCCAAGAGGTTATGGCGCCCAGGCTCGTGGAAGCTTGTCCTGAAAAAGTAGCGGCGACACCCGAACAAACCGATGGGGCGGTAAAGCTCGCAGTAATGCTGATTACCGTAACAGTTACCGGAACCCGATAAAAGGAGGCGCAAGTGCCTACATAATACGTTGTAGTAACACTGAGATTCGGGGTGTTGAAATTACTTCCGGTTCCTACCACGGTAGTGCCGGTGGCCGAATTAAACCATTGAAATACGGTACCGACAGGAACTGTGCCGGTTGTCTGGATGCTAAGCGAAGTGGATGCGCCGGCGCAAATCGTATCGCCTTGAACGGTAAAGTGGAAGGTGGGATAGTTCTCATTGGGCAAACCTATACCTCCTTTGGTGGCTCCATTCGGCGGAAACTCGTTCATTCCATTCGAGCTGGTCACACCATTCATTCCGCCATTCGCATTTCGAGTAATGGCTCCATTTGAAACAGCTATGTATCCGCCGCCGCCACCGCCGCCGGGACCATAGGCATCAATACCAACCAATCCGACATTCTGATTTCCGCCTCGTCCACCGTTAGCGTTAATGGTGACCCCCGAGATTGCACCATCAGCATCGACAATCACAACTCCACCGGCACCAGCACCGCCGGCACCATCATTACCACTCGACGAACCGGTAGAATTATTCCCATCAGCTCCATTGGCTTGAAGAACGCCTGAACCAGAAACAGTTCCACGTGTCGTCAAAAAAACGATTCCTCCTCCGCTGCCACCACTGCCTCCTCGACCATCATTCTGATCACCTGAACCACCACCACCACCCAAAAAGATCTTTCCTGTAGAATAATCCAACGGACGACCGCCGCGACCACCGTTTTCACGGCGATAGTCACCGCCCCAACCGGTATTGAATGGGCCTACCGTTAATGCATTAAGATTTACAGAGCTGAATGAATAACCGCCCTTACCGCCACCTGTTGACGTAGAAGCAGCGAATCCGGTATATTCCAAGTTCCACGCTTGGGCATAGGTAGCGTTTGTGTTGTCCGGATTACCGCGACCGGTCCATAAGGCTACGTTGCCTGCATTTGCGCCACCGCCACCACCTGCATTGTGCGCATTGGCTCCTCCGCCACCATTAGCGGGTGCGCCTTTGGCAAAGCGACCGCCATTGGCATCGTATTCAGGTTGGAATCCGGCAATTCCTTCTCCTTTTTCGCCACCGAAATCACCGGCAGTATTGACCCAGTTCAATACACCGTAAAATGCCAGATTCTCCGTGAGCTGACCGCCGCGAAATCCTTTTCCTGTAGCATCCAAGCTTCCGCCGGCGTTAATGGTAACCGCCCCGTCTGATTCAACGACTACGACACCACCAGTACTGCCGTTCCACGACGGACACGTCAATACGCCTCCACTATTTATGGTTAGGGTCGTATACCGAGGCACTCGGATAACTTGTGTCTTGCCGGCGGCTGTATAGGATTTGCGCAGGCCGCACGTGAGCGACATTGTAGTAGTAGAATTGACTGTAGCGACTTGTTGTAATTCATAATTCCCCGATGATTGGAGGTTCGTGATGGTGCCATACGTACTGTCATCGGGAACAGTCATGGTAGCTCCTTGCATTTGAATGATCATGATCAGATCGCCAGCAGCCAACGGAGCAGAGAAAAGGCCAGCGGTGTTGAGCGTAGCGTTGGCTACGGCGATGGCGGTGGATCCGGCCACAGCATCTGCAGTCAACATGGTATATTCATTGACTA
>CAYWDY010000011.1:13146-18352 GCA_964455985.1 uncultured Flavobacteriales bacterium | reverse complement strand
TACGCCGAGTCCGAATTGAAATCGGGCACCGAAATACCGGCATCGCTATTCGATGCGGGGACAGCTGCCTTTTCTTCCGTAACGGCAGGCTGTGAGCATGCGAAAAAACCGAAGAGACTGGCGGTAACCAGAAAAGTACGGATTGAACGTCGCATCGGCATGCTTATTCGCGAATCCAAGTCGTGCCGGATTTCTCGTCTTTGATCTTAAACCCGATCGCGGCTAGTTCATTACGGATACGGTCGGAGGTGGCGAAATCCTTGTTCGCTTTGGCAGACGTGCGGACATCCAGGATCATCTGCATCAGCGCATCGAGATCACTTCCTCCGGCGGTATTCTCGTCCTGCAAACCTAGGATGTCGAAAACGAATACAGGAAAGAACCGCTGCAGGATGTTCAGATCGGCTTCGCTGATGGTTTCTGTGCCGGCATGTACCGAGTTGATGATGCGTGCTGCTTCAAACAAATGGGAAAGCGTGATGGCCGTATTCATATCATCGTCCATAGCCGCGTAACAATCCCGTTCGACTGCCGGGATATTGGACGTGGACGTAGCCCCGGCAGAAAGTCGGCCGAGCGTCTTGGCAGCATTGAGTAATCGTGCCAATCCCTTCTCTGCGGCCTTCAATCCTTCGTTACTGAAATCCACCGGACTGCGGTAGTGTGCCTGAAGGATGAAAAAGCGGATGGTCATCGGCGTATAGGCCTGCTCCAGCAGTGGATGATTGCCCGTAAAGAATTGGTCCAGATTGATGAAGTTGCCCAAGGATTTTCCCATCTTCTGTCCGTTGATGGTGATCATGTTATTGTGCAACCAATAGCGCACCGGTGCTTTTCCGCAGGCGCCCTTGGACTGAGCGATTTCACTCTCATGGTGCGGGAACAACAAGTCCATTCCTCCGCCGTGAATGTCGAATGTTTCACCGAGGTATTTGGTGCTCATGGCCGAACATTCGATGTGCCAGCCGGGAAAGCCGTCGCCCCAGGGCGAAGGCCAACGCATGATGTGTTCAGCGGATGCTTTTTTCCAAAGCGCAAAATCGGCCGGGTTCTTTTTCTCCTCCTGACCTTCCAACTCACGACGTTCGTTGCCGGCACCGGCGATGAGTTCATCGATGACGCGTCCGCTCAATTTGCCGTAATCGTGGGATTTGCTGTACGCCAAGACATCGAAATAAACCGAACCGTTGGACGCATAAGCCCAGCCGTTTGCCATGATGGCTTTGATCATTTCAATCTGCTCGATGATACGTGGCTCGATACTCACCGGAAGGGTGTTGAGCTGTCGCATGGCATCGTGGAATTTCTGCGTATACAGCTCGACGACTTCCATGGGTTCCAACTGTTCCAGCCTTGCCTTCTTGGCGATCTTGTCTTCGCCGGAGTCCGCATCGTTCTCCAAGTGACCTACATCGGTGATGTTGCGGACGTAACGGACCTTTAATCCCAAGTGCGTCAAATACCGGTACAGCACATCGAATGTGATATACGGGCGAGCGTGTCCAAGGTGAGGCGGACCATAAACCGTTGGACCGCACACATACAGTCCCACGCGTCCAGGAATAAGGGGTTCGAATTTCTCCTTGGTCCGGGAAAGCGAATTGGTGAGATGCAACTGATGCGGTATCATGGTCAGAAGAGTACTAAGAGAAGTAGAAATAATCGATCAATGTCCGCAGTCTGCGGGCTGCTGGATATGCGCCAGCATGTCGTCGGTCATGGCGGTCAAATCGAATTGCGGATTCCATCCCCAGTCGCGACGAGCATTACTGTCATCGATGCTTTTCGGCCATGAATCCGCGATGGCCTGACGGTGATCCGGACGGTAGCCCATTGTGAATTCGGGAATATGACTCCTGATTTCTGCAGCGATTTCGCGCGGCGTGAAACTCATAGCTGCTACGTTATAGCTGGAACGGATTCGAACATCGGCGGAATCGGCATTCATAATACCCAAGGTGGCACGAAGTGCATCGGGCATGTACATCATGGGCAGACGCGTCTCCTCCGACAGGAATGATGTGTAAGCGTGATGCTGTACCGCTTCGTGGAAAATGTGAACGGCATAGTCTGTGGTTCCACCACCGGGAGCGGATTTCCATCCGATCAATCCAGGATACCGCAAGCTGCGGACATCCACACCGAATTTTTGGTGATAATATTCACACCAACGCTCGCCGGCCAATTTACTGATGCCATATACCGTATTGGGTTCCATGACGGTATATTGAGGCGTGTTTTCACGCGGTGTTGTTGGACCAAAAACAGCGATGGAACTGGGCCAGAAGAGTTTGAATTTTGACTCACGGGCCAGATCCAATACGCCAAGCAGTCCTTCCATGTTCAGCCTCCAAGCCGACTTGACCTTTTCTTCCGCCGTCGCCGATAGCAACGCAGCCAGCAAGTAGACTTGAGTCACCTTGTACCGACGTACCAACTCGCCGACCGCCTGGGAATCGAGCACATCGACCTGGTGAAACGGACCTGAATCGCGGAGCGAAGGATGCGCTTCTTTGAGGTCCGTGGCGATGACTTGGGCGTCACCATGGATTCGACGGAGTTCGGCAACCAGTTCGGTGCCGATCTGCCCGTTGGCACCCAGAACGAGGATGGAGTCTTTCATGAGTCGTTTTTGGTACAGCAAATGTACTAAAAACGACTTGGTGTAGCCATGAGCCTGGTGGTCAGTCTTTGACTATCCGTACGGTCTTGACCTGACCCTTGGCATCGGTGATCCTTATGCCATAGATACCAGCGTCCAAAGCCGACAGGTCCATTTCCGAAGAGCCGGAAAGGGTGAATTCTCGGACAGTCTGCCCCAAAGAATTCAAGATGGTAACCGCCGCGCGGTCGGAGCAGGGAGAAACCAGGGCAAATCGGTCATGAACCGGATTCGGATAGAACCGGATATCCTGTTCCTGAATATCCAGCAGCCCCGTGGAATTGCACAGGGGAGTCGGATTAAAGGAAGTCACCGGGGTTACCACGGCCCCGACCGACGTGCCAGGGTTGGACAATGAACCCGAGTAGGCATACGCCATAGAAAGACTTACCAAGGACGGCGTACCCGATGAAAGAGTAACGGTCTGCTGGTTGCAACCGCTTTGTCCGTTCGCGTCCGTCTTGACCACATAGACATCAAAATCTGAATACTGTCCGGAGCGGTCGTGTTGTCCCAGGAAGGCAAAGCCGCCATCGGCAGTAGGAATGACCCGTCCAGCCTCGTGATACGCTCCGGCGGTAACGGCATAAGTGTTGGCAAAAAGTACGGTGTGATTCGCATCGAGCTCGACAGCCAGCAGTGCTGACGGGCCTGACATGGATGTAGAGAGTCCGTAGAGCAAGTAATTGCCGTTGGCGAGCCGCAGCAGGTTGCGAGGACTCAGATCATTCGTGCCCAGGGAATACGTGGCTGTATGGCCGACGGCGCCGCTGCGGTCGATTTCGGCATAGGCAAAGATGTTGCCCATCAAACCGCTTTGTGCTCCAAGGACAGCATAGCCGTTACTGAATGGCTTTACATCCACGGAATAGGCGCCGCTGAAAACGGACGGGAATGGCAGCACCAACGCGCCGGAAGAATCTACCACATCGAGTAGGCTGGAATACGAATGCACGATGCCGTACCGGCCGGAATCCAACGGCAAGGTCTCAAAGAACGGCGAGGCAATTCCGTCGGCAAAGTAACTCTGCTGAAGCAAGGTTCCGTCGCTGGCGATGCGCAAAAAGCCCATGCGCCGCTGACCACCCAACAGGAAAGAACCACCGATCACATAATTGCCGTTAACGTCCTCAAAAATGTTGTTACCATCTTCGGTTCCAGCATCGCCATACGTACGGGTCCATAGGGTATCGCCTGCGGCGTCCGTCTTGATGACATAGATATCGGAGGAAGAAGTTCCGACAGGTGTAGATCCGACGAGTACGAATTCGTCTGCTTCCGTGACCATCAGGCGGTAGTTTTGATAGAGGTTGGCTCCGTTGGCACGGCCACCGCTGTACCGCTTGCACCACTGGGCATTACCGTCGGCATCCAACTTCAGGAGAAAAACCTCCACGGCATTGGTGGAAGCGAAAAACTGCATGCCCGAAATGGCGTAACCGCCGTCGGAGGTCTGAACGATATCACAGGCGTTTTCACTGGCGCCCAGGTCGATGGTCGTCTGAAAGGTAGTCTGGGCGGAAATCACCGTTGTCCAGAGCAGGGCTATCCAAAGAGTAAGGGTTGTTTTCATGTCTTCCGATTAAGGTCGCCAATTTCGAAAAAATATGCCTCCGTCGGTATCCGTTATCCGTAAAAAGCACCTTGAACTTTATGTACCTTAGGGGCGTGACGGTCAGGAATGGTATTCTCCTGCGGCACCACTGATCACCAGGCATGTCAACAAGATCCCGTTTTCTCTTTCTTCTTGGGCTATTCCTAACGCTCCTCTCCTCCGGCCGTAGTTCCGCCCAAGGATTACCCGTGGCCATCGGCCAATGGCGCGACCATATTCCCTACGTAAAAGCCATCGCGGTAGCCGATGTCGGCAACCGTATCTTTTGCGCCAACCGATTCGGTCTTTTCAGTTACGACAAGACCAGCCAGGAGATCGAACGATTTTCACGGTTGACCGGACTGTCTGATTTTGAAATCGCAGGCATACGGTATGATCCGGTGACGCGGTTTCTGCTGATCAGTTATGAGAATTCAAACATTGACCTCCTTGACGTCGACAACTTGCAGGTCACTAATATTTCCGACCTGAAACGGAAGAATATCGTGGGCGGAAAACGAATCAATACGGTTCTCTTCATCAACCGAAAAGCATATCTGGGCACCGATTTCGGCATCGTCGTATTGGACCTGGATCGTTTTGAGATCAAAGACACCTACTACATCGGACCGGGAGGCGGAAATGTGATTGTGAGTGGCCTTGCCTTCGACGGGACGCATCTGTTGGCAGCGACCAATTCTGGGTTGCGGCAAGCTGACATTAACGATCCGAACCTGTTCAACTATACGGGTTGGACCTTAGAGAGTAATGGTTTGTCCGATCCAAATGCCAACTACACGTCCGCCGTCTCTTTCAACGGTGATTTCTTCGCCGTAAAATCACCGGCTGGCGGAAGCGCCGATACGGTACTTCATCGAGTGAACGGAGCGTGGCAGCCTGTCTTCACCGATTACATCCGGGGAGCCCGAGTCGATTCCTCCAGCGGAACG
>CAYWDY010000011.1:5901-13136 GCA_964455985.1 uncultured Flavobacteriales bacterium | reverse complement strand
TGTGGACGGGACGGTGTATTATCCTCCGCAGATTCAGGATGCATTCGTGGACGGCAACGGGGAGTTCTGGCTTGCCGATATCGTGTTCGGATTGGTGCATGTACGGTTCAACCCCAGTCGCGCTGAATTCATTGCACCGACCGGTCCGGCATCCGAAGCCGTCTACGCCATGGAATCGCGTGGCGGTACGCTTTGGGTCGCTTCCGGATCACTCTCGGGGTTCGCTCCACTCTATGATGCCAAGAACGGTTGTTATGTCCTCAGTGATAACAACTGGAAATCCTTCAACTACAGCAACGACACCATGTATGCGCGCATCAACCTGCCTGCCATGGTGGCGGTGGCTGTCGATCCCAATGATCCCAAACATGCCTTCTTTGGAAACTGGCGCGGGGGTGTTCTTGAATATGGATTGAACGGCGGTATACGCCAGTACGACGAATCGAACAGCTCGCTGCTTTCTAAAAGCGGACTGACGAATTACATCCTTGCCGGTGGCATCACCTTCGATCAAAACGGTACGATGTGGGTGGCTGCCGGAGGCACGACTTCGCCTGTCAACGCACGCTACGCTGATGGAACCTGGAAGTCCTTTCAGATTCCGGACGCTTCGGTCTCCAGCCTGTGGCTCTTCCAGATCCTGGTCGATGACTACAACAACAAATGGATCATCGCCTATGACGGACCCAGCGTGGGTGCCGGCATCCTGGTCTATAACGAGAACGATCCTGCCAATCCCAACGACGACAAGTTCATTCGATTGACGGACCGCACCGGCAGCGGAGCACTTCCAGACCTGTTTGTCCGTTCCATGGCCAAGGACAAGGACGGTTCGATCTGGGTTGGCACGAACAAAGGTGTAGCCGTATTTTACAACCCGGCCGATATTTTCAGTGGAAGCAACTTTGACGCGCAGCGCGTGATCATCGAGCAGGACGGCTATGCACAGTATCTGTTGGAATCGGAATACGTTACCTCCGTGATCATCGACGGTGCCAACCGCAAATGGTTCGGAACGTATGGCGGCGGCGTGTTCCTGCTCTCCAAAGACGGTACTAAACAGCTGCTGAACTTCAACACCGACAATTCTCCCCTACCCTCGAACAACGTCCTTTGCATGACGTTGGATGATGTCACCGGTGAATTGTTCATCGGCACCGACAAAGGCATCGTCTCCTATCGGAGTGACGCGACCACCGGCGCTGAAGTCTGCACCGATTATTATGCCTTCCCCAATCCGGTCGAACACGACTACCAAGGACCTATCGCCATACGCGGCTTGGTGGATGATGCGGACGTCCGCATCACGGATGTAGCGGGAAATCTCGTTTATCACACCGTAGCGCTGGGCGGACAAGCCATCTGGAATGGTAATGATTTCTCCGGACGTCGGGCTGCGACCGGCGTTTATTTCGCGTTCATCACGAACAGCGACGGAACGGCCACCTGCGTGACGAAAATCCTCTTGGCACACTGATGTTGGAGAAGACCCGTGGCATTGTGATGCACACGACCGACTATTCGGAGTCGAGTGTCGTGGTCAAGATATTCACGGAAGCTTTTGGCATGCAATCGTACCTGGTCAACAGTGTGCGGAAGCCCAAGGCGAAAACCAAAGCAGGATGGTTCCAGCCGTTATCGTTAGTGGATCTGGTCGTGTACTATAAACCGAACGGAGGTTTGCAACGGATATCAGAGATTCGGAATACTCCTCCGTACCGTTCGATACCGTTCGACGTGACCAAGACCTCCATGGTGATTTTCCTGAACGAGGTGCTCTTCCGAGCTATCCGCGAGGAAGAAGCCCAGCCGGCCTTGTTCGAGTTCCTCCATTCGGCCCTGCAACTGATGGACCTTCATGCTGAACTTCCTCCAGGGTTCCACCTGCTTTTCATGTTACGCCTATCCCGCTTTTTGGGATTTTATCCGAACGGCCAGTACCAGGATGACACCACGGTCTTTGATTTGATTGACGGCACGTTCCGCTCTTCGATTCCGGGCCACGCTCATTTCATCACCGCGCCCTGGAGCCAACGTCTGGACGCCTGGGTGAAAGGCTGCGATGAGCTCTTCATCGATATTCCCTCTTCGCATGAAGAACGGCGGGAGCTGCTGGAACGCATACTGGAATACTACCGCCTTCACCTGACCGGCTTCGGGAGGTAAAGGCACACAAAGTGCTTCAGGAAGTGTGGAGTTGAACGTGCTTATAGCACCTCTTGTACCTTTGCAGCCTCCGCCCGAGAAAACCGGCGACGGATCCAACGCGGCAACAGCAAAGCGCCGATAAACAGGTAGGGATAATAGCTGATCAAGCGCCACAGCAGTCCCAAGGTGGCGGATAATCCTTGCGGGATGAATTCGCCCAGAAAATCGGAGAACATGAATTCCGCCAATCCACTGCCGCCGGGCGTTGGACTGAACAGGATGATGATGCCCATGATGACTTGTCGGGCGAAAATCACGAAGTTCTCGACAGGAGCTTGATTGAAGGCGAGAATCAAGCAATTGACAATGGTGTACCGCGCGGTCCACGACGCGAAGGTTCCGAAAAACGAATTGACCCAGAAGCGGCGGTTCTTGTTGTTCAGCCCCTTGGAAGCGATCACCAGCTGGTTGCCCGTTTCCAGCGCGTTGTATTTCCAGCGGCGAAGAACGGGGAACGAGAACAGCCGAAGCAGAAGGTACTTGATGAACCGGGGGTTGATGAACAAGGCGTAGGCAACGAATACCTTGTAGGCAAGAATAATGAAGTAAACCGTCCAGAAGGTGTATAAGAACCCTTTGCTGATCGGGACAAGATCGACGTCGCTCATCGAAGTGAAAAGCCGCTCTTTCCCGATGGTGAAATACACCAAAGGAGCCATGATGGCGAGGAAGACACCATCCTGAAACGACGAGACCATCACCGCCGTGATGCTCTTACCCATGTTGATTTTCTCCCGGTTGAGGATGAATATCGCGAAGATGAATCCGCCACCGATCATTCCGGGAGCAAGCGCTGAGGCAAATTCCCACAGCATGATCACGTTGAAGGCGTTCCGCCAATTGAGCTCATAATCCGTCAGGGCACGGATACGGACCATATACGCCCAGTCGCGGACCACCATCATGGCGAAGGCCATCATGATCCAGCACGTGCTATTCCAATTCCAGGTGATTTTCTGAAAAGCTACCGGATCGAAGTTCCGGGCAAGCAGATACGTGGCTGCACCGAGTCCGAGGAGAATCGGCCAGAGTATCCGGGAGGGCCGGAAATTATGAAGGATTTGCCTCGAATCGGGTTGCATGAAGAGTATCGAAGGGCAATCAGACGATAGCCTCCTCGGGTTCGCTCAGCCAGAAGTTATTGAATCCGATACCCAACGTAATGCGCACCACCTGTTCCTGAAGAAGTTCCAGGATGGCCAGGAAGGAAAATACAGCGTGGGCTTTGTTCTCACAGGAGGCGATCACCTCTTCGAAGGAGACCTTCTTGAATGCACGGATACGCTCGCGCAACGAACTTTTCTCTCCTGAAATGGTGTAGGGATACTGTATGACTTTATGCTTCACGCGCTTGCTTTCCGCATCGAAACGAGCCACCACCTTATTGAAGGTATTGAGCAGCTGATACAAGGAAAGGTTCATCAGTTCTTCCGTGGCGGAATTCTGAAGTGCGATCTCGGCAAGCTCACGCTGGATGTTACCGCGTACGGTTTTCAGGGCGCGATCTTCTTCCATGGTGCGGAAGTCTTCGCAAGCTTCTTTGAACTGTTTGTACTGGAGGATGCGTTCGACAAGGTCTTTCCGGGGATCGATCTCATTGCCTTCGTCATCCAGCTCGGGGCGCGGCAACAGCATCTTCGCCTTGATACGCATAAGCGTGGCAGCTACCAAAATGAACTCACTCGCCAACTCAATGTTGAGTTCGTTCATCTGACGGATGTATTCCAGGAAATCGTTGGTGATGCTGGAGATGGGAATGTTGTGCACATCGATCTCATCGCGTTCAATGAAAAACAACAGGAGATCGAATGGCCCCTCGAACTGAGGCAAACGGACTTCAAAGGCTTTTTCCACTGGAATTCAGGTAAGTATTCAAATCTACGGCTTTTTAGGGAGTATCCCGCCTTCCTCGTCAAAAATGCTGGAAATAAGCGCATTGCCAAGGAAGTGTGCCTTGATTTGCCCGAGACTGATAAGGATCATCCCACGACTGAGGAACCATTGACTGGAGTCATTACAGACCCCTACTGTCTCCAGTACCTTTTCGACATCTATACCAGAATCCATGATCCTTATGCCTCAACCTATTCCCACCATTATCAGTTATTGCAAAGACCTGGCTGATCTGAATGCTTCGGATGTCGAAGGATTCGGAGGCAAGAATGCCTCCTTAGGCGAAATGATACAAACGCTGAAAAGCCAAGGCATTCGAGTGCCCGGCGGATTTGCAATCCATGCCGAAGGGTATCGGCTTATGCTGAGCGAAAATCGCTTGGAAGACCGAATCCGGAAAGCGCTTCAACGCATCGACCGGACTACGCTCGAAGGACTGGCCGTCGCCAGTGCTACCTGTCGGGACATGATTCTCCATGCGAAATTACCGGCCGCACTCCGAAATACGATCTATCAATCGTACCGACTCATGGGTTCTCCCCGCGTGGCCGTTCGCAGCAGCGCCACGGCCGAAGATTCACCATCTGCCAGTTTCGCCGGACAACACGAATCGTTTCTTTTCGTTCAGGGAGAAGCTGCACTCGAGGAGGCCATCATCAAATGCTACGCTTCACTCTTCCACGAGCGCGCCATCAAGTACCGCATCGACCACGACTTCGACCATGAGTCAGTTGCTTTATCCATTGGCGTGCAACGCATGGTCCGAAGCGACTGTGGTAGCGCAGGCGTAGCTTTCACCTTGGATCCCGAAACCGGTTTCCGCAATATCGTTTACATCACCGGCGTATGGGGATTCGGTGAAACCATCGTACAAGGAACCGTGACTCCGGATGAGTTCATCTGCTTCAAGCCTACGTTGGCATCAGACCTTGACCCCATACTTCGCAAAAGAGTAGGATCGAAAGAGAAGAAGATGACCTACACGGACGGGATCATGACCGTGGAAACAACTACGGAAGAGAAAAACAACTATTGCCTCAAGGATGCAGAAGTGAAGCAGCTGGCGCAGTGGTGTCTCAAGATCGAGGAACATTTTCAGAGACCCATGGATATCGAGTGGGCGTTGGACGGTATAACCCGTGAATTGTTCATCGTGCAGGCCCGCCCGGAGACCATCCATCAACAAACGGACAAACCAGCGATTCGCGAATACCATCTCGCGGCTACGGGCAAAGTACTTTGCACCGGAATAGCGGTAGGCCATTCGATCATCAGCGGTACCGCCCGAGTCATCCATTCGCTGGATGAAGCCGATTCGATTCAAACCGGGGACCTGCTGGTCGCGCCCTTCACGCATCCGGATTGGAATACGGTTTTACGGAAAGCCACGGGGATTATCACCGACCAAGGAGGCCGAACGAGTCATGCCAGTATCGTTGCCCGCGAGCTCGGCATTCCGGCGTTGGTGGGCACCGGAAACGCTACCCGTCAAATTCAGAACGGGCAAACCATCACCTTGAGTACGGCCACCGGTTCAACGGGATCAGTGTATAACGGTAAACTGGAATGGTCCATGGAAGAAACACCGTTCGAAGAAATACCGGAGACCCATACCCGTCCGATGCTCATCTTGGCGGATCCCGACCAAGCCTTTCGCTTTTCAGCCTATCCTTCAAGAGGCGTAGGACTGTTACGTATGGAGTTCATCATCGCCCGGCATATCCGTATTCATCCCATGGCTTTATTGCATCCGGAGCGGATAGCCGATGAAAAGGTGCGGAAACAAATTCGGGAAATGACAAAATCCTATGTCCGTGCTTCCGATTATTTCATCGAAGAACTCGCTCAGGCCATCAGTTTGGTAGCCGCCGCGTTTTATCCACGCGAGGTGATTGTAAGGACCAGTGATTTCAAATCGAACGAGTACGAATCCCTGGTAGGAGGATCGTACATGGAGACGAACGAAGAGAATCCGATGCTTGGATTACGGGGAGCTTCGCGATACTACCGGGATGTGTACCGCGAAGCGTTCGGATTGGAATGCGAAGCGATACGTAAAGTGCGTGATGAAAGAGGCTTGAACAACGTGCACGTCATGATTCCCTTCTGCCGGACCCCGGAGGAAGCCAGGCAGGTAACCGAAATCCTATCCCAGTATGGATTGCACCGCGGCAAGAACGGCCTGATGTACTACATGATGGTTGAGATCCCATCGAACGTTTTGATGATGGAATCGTTCAATCCCTACTTTGACGGGTACTCCATCGGCTCGAACGATCTGACACAACTGACCTTAGGCGTAGATCGCGATATCGCCTCGCTGAGCGACCTCTTCGATGAACGGAATGAAGCGGTCAAGATGCTCATCCGACGGGCCATCAACGCAGCCAAACGCTCGAACAAACGAATCGGTTTGTGCGGTCAAGCGCCAAGCGACCACGCTGAGTTTGCGCGTTTTCTGGTGATGTGCGGCATAGACAGTATCAGCTTCAACCCTGATGCGTTACTGCGCGGCATCCGTCAAATCGAATCTGCTGAAAACACCATTCCTGAATATCATGAAGCGGTTACACGGTAAGACAGCCTTGATCACCGGGGCGGCTGACGGCATGGGAAAAGCTGAAGCACTTCTGTTCGCCCGGGAAGGCGCTCGTGTCCTGGCAACCGACATCCAGCCGGAGAAACTGAACGCGTGGGTGCAAACGGCACGGCAAGAAGGATTAACGATCGAGAGTATGATCCTGGATGTGACAGCGGAAAACGATTGGAGCAAAGCGCTGACGTATCTGGAAGAGCGTTTCGGAGCGTTACACGTATTGGTGAACAATGCGGGTGTTTTTCCCATCGGCAAGACGAGCGAGAATACCAGTTACGACGAGTGGAAAAGAATCGTGGACATCAACCTCACCGGGGCCTACCTCGGTTGTAAGTCGATGTTATCGCTTCTGAAAAAATCAGAGACTGCTTCGGTCATTAACGTGGCCTCAATTGCCGGATGGGTCGGCGGAAATGGTCCGGCCTACTCGGCTTCCAAAGGGGGACTGTTGGCGTTGAGCCGAGACCTTGCTGTCGAGTGGGCGAAATACGGCATCCGGGTCAATTCCCTGAGTCCGGGTGGCGTGCGAACACCGATG
>CAYWDY010000011.1:0-5801 GCA_964455985.1 uncultured Flavobacteriales bacterium | reverse complement strand
ACCTGTTTTAGGCTATCTGACCGTGCGTTTCATCCTTTGCCTTCTGATCCTACTCGCCTGTAGCGGCACATCGTATTCCTCTGACGGGTATGAGCGCCCGCGGGATTTCTGGACTTGGTACAGCATTCAAGTACAGAAATCAACTTTCGATTATCAATACGCATCCGTCCAGTGTCAATTGAGATATAATGATAATGCATCCACCTTCAACCGCACGAATCTTTATTTCACCTACGGGTACGATTGGACAAACAATTTGAACGTTGAGCTCATTTACCAGCTCAACATGAACTACGATGTGAACCAGCACACCATTTACCTAAGCGCCACCCGTAAGTTCAAGTTACACGACAAACTCAATTTCTACTTCCGTTCGAAAATACAGCATACGCAGAACTATTTCACGGGTGACTATTCCATCGATGAGCCGTTGACTGTTTGGAGAAACCGGTTCCGGTTTACCTACCGATTCAACAAACAGTATTCCTTGGCGCTTTCCGCCGAACCCTATCTGGCATTTGACGGAACTCACCGATGGTACTGGAGTCGGACACGTTATGTTGCCCAAGGCACTTACCGAATGAACAAATTTAATTCGATGTCCATCTTTTACCTGGTACAACCTGATGTCATCGATTTCGGAACACCCGGAACGAATTATGCGCTGGGATTAACCTATTCGCTCACCTTGCCTGACAGACCCAAAGACTATGCACGCCTGTTCAAGGGCAGCAAAAAGTCGAACGGCAGCGACAAGAGCCGTGGCAGTGACAAGGACACGTTTCAGTAACCGCTACGTCCTGTACGGAAAAAACCTGATGCATCGGACCTGATGCCGGGTCTGACACGAGGCTTTACGAACAGAGAGTCAAGACGGACACTCCACTTTCCTATCTTTGCGCACCCATGACACCGCGTACGCGTGCCCATTTGGCTTTGATAGCCGCCAACCTAATCTATGGCGCCAATTTCAGCATAGCTAAGATTGCCATGCCGGAATTCATTCAGCCGCGCGGATTCATTCTTTTACGCGTCGTATTCGCCTTCCTTCTCTTCTGGATCTTCAGCCGAATCCGCGTCCCAAACCAACATATCGAACGGAAGGACCATCTGCACTTGTGCCTGATGGGATTTTCCGGCGTAGCCATCAATCAGATGCTTTTCTTCGAAGGACTGGCACGCACATCCAACATCAACGCCGCGCTAATCATGACCTCCAATCCCGTCATGGTGTTGCTGGCTGCCAGTTTTTTGTTCAAGGAACGGTTGACGTGGCTGAAAACCATCGGCATCCTGCTGGGAGTCGGTGGCGCATTCAGTCTCATCATCAGTCGAGATGATGCACATGGGACTGCCACCTGGCTAGGCGATCTGTTCATTTTCCTGAATGCCTCAGCCTACGCGGTTTTCATGGTGGGCGTAAAACCGCTTATGCGGAAATATTCTCCGTGGCTCGTAATCCGCTGGAGCTTTTTCTACGGGATGCTGCTCGTCATACCATTCGGAATCCAGCAGGTACGTATGGTCGAGTGGTCCTCCTTTACGCCTGCCGTATGGAGTGCGATCCTTTTTGTCATCATCGCTACCACGTTTGTCACCTATTGGTTCACCACCTTCGGGCTTCAACAGCTCAGTTCATCAGTGGTAAGTTATTACATCTACCTGCAACCGGTCTTCGCCACCTTGATTTCTTTGATACTTACACACGAATCGGTGAGGCCGATACAGATCATCGCTTGCATCATGATCTTTACCGGAGTTTACCTTGTCAATCGAAATCCAAGCGTTACCGCCCCTGTATCCAAGCGATAGGGAAAGTCAGGCGAATGGCCTACCTTTGGTGACTCATTATCATTATCCCTCTCTTTCTCATTCTCATTCTGTATTTTATATGATCCGCTCCATGACCGGTTTTGGTGCCGCTTCAGTACAGGTAGGCAATAAAACCATCACCGTCGAATTGAAATCGGTGAACAGCAAGTTCTTCGACCTGTCACTTCGGCTGCCTTCTTTGTTCCGAGACAAGGAACTGGAATTGCGCAACGAACTGAGTCGCTCGCTGGAACGAGGCAAGGCAGAATGCATCATCACCGTCGATTCCGCTGAACAATCACGCAAGGCATATTTCAATACTGAACTGGTTCGTACCTACCACGGCGAACTGATGAAACTGAAAAAGGAGTTGAAACTGACTTCCACACCCGATATGCTGCGTGTGCTGCTGTCGATGCCTGAGGTTCTCGTCACGGAAAAATCCTCTGCATCTCAGGAAGAAGTCGATGCCATGTGGTCTGCTGTCAAGAAAGCTGTAGCCGCATTTGACTCGTTTCGTCAGAAAGAAGGCAAAGCGTTAGCCAAAGATCTGGAACACCGAATACAGTCCATCGCACAGAATACGGAACGCCTGGCCCCCTTTGAGAAAGCCCGCATCGAACACGTGAGGCAGAAGTTAAAAGCCGGCTTAGAGGAATGGATGAACACCAATGACATTGACCGAAACCGTTTTGAACAAGAGCTCATTTTCTATATCGAGAAACTCGATATCAACGAAGAGAAAGTGAGGCTCGCCAGTCATGGTGATTTCTTCCTCAAGGCGATGAAAGAAGAATCCTCCGGCAAGAAACTGGGCTTCATCGCTCAGGAGATCGGCCGTGAAATCAATACCATCGGCTCCAAGGCCAACCAAGCAGACATGCAGCGCCTCGTCGTGGAGATGAAAGACGATCTGGAAAAAATCAAAGAACAAGTCCTCAACCTGCTTTGACATGAACGGCAAGCTGCTACTTTTCTGCGGACCTTCCGGCAGTGGCAAGACCACGATTGTTCATCACCTTCTCAAGATAGACAAACGGCTTTCCTTTTCCGTTTCTGCCACTACACGTCCGATGCGTTCCAACGAACAGGACGGAGTCGATTATCATTTCTTGAGCGTAACAGCATTCAAAGAGAAAATAGCCAAGCGCGAGTTCATTGAATGGGAAGAAGTCTATACAGACCGTTTCTACGGCACCCTGAAATCAGAAGTCGAAAAAATCTGGCTCAAACAGCAAGTGGCCGTATTCGATGTCGATGTGGTCGGCGGACTTAACATCAAAGGACAATTCGGCAGCGACCTGCTCTCGGTATTTGTGATGCCTCCTTCGGTCGACGAACTCCGCCATCGGCTGAAAGCGCGGAATTCCGAAACAGCTGAATCGTACCAAGCCCGAATCGAAAAAGCAGAACACGAGCTGACCTTCGCTTCCCATTTTGACAAGATCATCGTCAACGACTCGCTGGAAGTTGCACTCCAGGAGGCGGAATCCATCCTTACAGAATTCCTCGGCTCACCGAAAGACTGACATGAAAATCGGCCTGTACTTCGGCTCTTTCAACCCGGTCCATACCGGACATCTGGTGATCGCTTCTTACATGGCTGAGTTCACCGACCTGGATCAGGTTTGGTTGGTGGTATCTCCGCACAATCCGTTGAAGCAAAAGGACACCCTTCTGGCAGATTACCACCGTCTTCAGATGGTGCGCCTCGCCATCGGCGATTACCGCAAGCTAAAAGCTTCCGATATCGAGTTTTCCTTGCCAAAGCCCAGCTACACCATACACACGCTGACCTATTTGAAGGAAAGGCATACCGACCACGAGTTTGTACTCATCATGGGCGCTGACAATCTGGAAACCTTTACCAAATGGAAAAACTGGGAACAGATTCTGGAATCGGTGGAGCTATATGTTTACCCGCGTAAGGATAGCGACGGCGGTTCACTGCTTCATCATCCCAAAGTCAAGGTGTTCCATGCCCCACACATGGAACTCTCTGCGACGTTCATCCGGGATTCCATCCGTCAAAAAAAAGACGTACGCTATATGCTACCGCATTCGGTTTGGGAATATATCCGGGAAATGCATTTTTACGAGAAGTGATCGTACTACGTGAGACATTTCGTGGATTATTATCCATCGGTCTTTAAAAATAAAGACCCACAAACGGATTGTTGGATTACCTATACGTGCATGGCGGCTGTGCTCCAAGAGTGAAGAGGCTCAGCTGACAATCATCCGCTTCAGCTATCCGAAGGACGTTTGTGTTTCCAGCGACGGTGTGTCCATAGCCAAAGGGCAGGCATCTCGCGGATAATGGATTCGTTTATGCGGGCACAGGCCTCGGTAATCTCGTACTTAGCGCACTGACGGGAATGCTCCGCCACCAGCCGGTATTCGAGCCGGTAGTATCCTCTTTTCACCTGAGTGATCATCGCGTAAACGACAGGCATATCGTATTTGACAGCGTAGGACTCGACACCCATCAGCATACAGGTATCCTGATTCAGAAAACGCATCCAGTGTCCCCGACGCGGATCGGAAGGACTTTGATCGTTAATGAAGCCGTACGTACATAATTCGTTTTCGTGCTCCGCGAAAAATCGCTGGACTTCTTTCGTAGCCATCAGCTTCAATCCGAAACGGGAGCGTGACGACTGAAGGCGAAGATTGAAAAAAGGATTCGTAAGGGGCTGGTAGATCCCTGTTGCGGTATGTGAGCTGTGAAACGGAAGGGTAATAGCCGGCCATTCCCAGTTGGCATAATGACCGGAAACCAAAATGACGCTGCGGCCTTCTTGGTAAAAGCGCTCCAGCAATTCAAGGTTGACCAGCTCGACTCTTTTCCGGATGGCCGCCGGCGAAGCAGAAAACGTCTTGAGGCTTTCCATGACCAAGTCACCAAAATGCCGGTAGAACCGGCGGCGGATCTTCCGTAATTCAACGTCAGACCTTTCAGGAAATGACCGGCGTAGGTTATCCATGACCAGTTTCTTCCGGTACGGGATTACGTAGTAAAACAAAAGAAAGAGCACATCCGACAAGCCGTACAGTAACGGGAACGGCAACAGGGAAATCGGGTAGATGACCAGGTAATACAGCAGGGCGCTCACGGGGTAAAAATACAATGTCCTGCGCACTTTTCGCTACCTTCGCAGCATGTCATCTTCAGAACATCACTTCGGAACACGCGCCATTCACGCCGGTCAAGAACCGGACCCTTCGACAGGCGCCATCATGACTCCCATCTTCCAGACCTCCACCTACGTGCAGGAGCGTCCGGGCAAACACAAGGGCTATGCCTACGCGCGCGGCAAAAATCCTACGCGGGTAGCCTTGGAAAATTGCATCGCCTCCCTTGAAGGCGCCAAGCATGGACTCTGCTTTTCCTCGGGGCAAGGGGCGGAGGATGCCATCATCAAATTGCTGCGCCCCGGCGATGAAGTCATTGCCACGGATGATCTCTACGGTGGATCCTACCGGATGTTCACCAAGGTGTTTGCACACTTCGGCATCGTATTCCACTTCGTGGACATGGGAGATGCTCAAAACATCCGTCGGTACATCAACGACAAGACCAAGATGATTTGGGTGGAAACGCCGACCAATCCCATCATGAAGATCATTGACATCGAAGCGACAGCGGCCATCGCCAAGGAGAAGAATCTGATTCTGGTAGTCGACAACACCTTCGCATCGCCTTACCTCCAAAATCCGTTGGCACTGGGAGCTAGCATCGTCATGCATTCGGCCACCAAATACCTAGGCGGCCATTCCGACGTAGTCATGGGAGCAGCTTGCACCAACGATGACAAGCTCTACGAAGAGTTGGCCTTCATCGCCAATTCCTGCGGCGCTACGCCAGGACCTATGGACAGCTTCCTGGTATTGCGCGGACTGAAGACGTTACACGTGCGTATGGACCGCCATTGCCACAACGGAAAAATCGTAGCCGAATTCCTTCGTCAGCATCCGAAAGTGGATAA
>CAYWDY010000010.1:0-19166 GCA_964455985.1 uncultured Flavobacteriales bacterium | reverse complement strand
TTCAATCAGGACAATGGCCGATTCCATCTCCATCACGTCAATGAGTGCCTCGGCGACCAGCTGTATGAATTCATGGCCGCTTTGCTCCTGCAAAGCGTCGTTGTTGAACTGGTGGAGCCGCTTATACATGTCCAACTCGTGATCGAGTTGGTCCCGCATATTTATCAATTCCTGTTCAACGGCAGAGAAACGGGTTACCCGAAGCTGCAGTTCTTCGTAAGCCCGTTTAAGTCGTTTGTACTCTTCGTTCTCTTCCATGTCCCCTCGCAATCGTACGGTATCAGGATGTCCGGTAAATCAGATAAAGGGCCGTCGTGTAATTGTGGTAGGTGTTCTTTCCACCTAATCGTGCGAATTCACCGAAACCATACATACCTAACCAGGGAGGACATTCACCGTTGGTATAAAACGGGTGCTGCATGATTCCCACCAATTCTTCTTTCATCACTCGATTGAAAAGGAAGCGTCCACGCGCCAGACAGTCGGCATGGAACACGGCAAGCGGCATCTTGCCTCCGGCGCGCTTTTTCATTTCATCAACCATCCGTTGCATTTCACTGAAGATGAGATTCTCGTCACGTACTGTCAGCCACAGTTTGGTGCCCACCGGACATTCGGTCGAATAGTACATGTCATTTCCTACCCGTTTGGTGACGACGCGAAGAATGTGTTTGTTTCCATACTCTTTGGCCAGATCGTCTGGCAGTTCTTCGGCTAATGCACCTGGAGGAATAGTATCTCCGCAAGTGGCACTTTCAGTAAGGCCCAGACGCGTGGTGAATTCCTGCCAAGCCGGTTTACCATTGAGTTCTTGGATGATGTATCCGTCCGATTTAGTGACCACTAAGGGTTCGCCAACGGCCACGAATCCGTGCGTCGCTTGCGTATCGACAGTCAAGGTGGGATCGGCAAAACCCACGGCAAAGGCCCCGTGTTCGTAGACGGTGCCGTCAACGCCTTGGTAGCTGATGAATCCTTTCATGTTGTCCGAGCTGGTAGCGCCAAAGACAGTGACTCCCGAACCCAAGACCGATTCAAATCCGGCGATGCAACGATCGTCAGCGATGTCAATGCCTGAGGCTAGGAAATACACCATGTTGACCGGTTTGCCGGACGCTTTCAGTTGCCGGGCCATTTCCGCACATTTTTCGAACGAATTGTGGCCATAGATGCCATCGACATGCGCCACTTCGAACTCCTTTCCAACGACAGCCATGAGTGCAATGTCTTTCATGGACTCGCTGACACCTTCACGTCCGATAACTCCGCAGCAAGAGGCGGCTACAATCCGGGCTTTAGGTGCCAATTGACGGGTCTGATCCAGGAGCTCGGGGAAGTTATGGCCGATGGATGCATTGATGATCACGAGGTCGGCATTTGCCGCATGGTTGCCAAGGGCGATTTCCATACATTCGGTAATTCCGCGACGGGCATTCACCATTCGGGTACTGGCGGAGTAGAAGGATAGCATAATGGGTTGTTTTTATAGAAATGACTAATATCAGTAATGACCACTACAAATAGAACATCAATTTAGAACTATTTAGATGATTTCCATCATAAAATTAAAAGAATTTCGACCCCTATTTTTTGGTTAATTCCCCATATTCTTGCAATTTCCCAGATCATGATACCTAGAAACCTGATTTTCATCATTATTTTCAGCTTTTTGCAGGTTAACGCCCAAGACACCCTGTCGGGTTATCGGGCAAAAGTCTTGGGGGAGGACATTACCTATTTCTCACCCTTACACCGATTCGCTACTAACGCCCTGCTGACCCGGGCCAACGGGACGATGCCCATTCGATTTCAAGCTCCGCTCTACACCGGAGATGCTGCCCTCGTAGTCTATGAGCTTCTAATCGGACATTCTTCCGGTACCAGCGGAGCCGACAGACGGTTCGATGTGTCCCTCAATGGTCGATCCTTGTTCACCCTGACCACCCCCATGCACCGTCAGGGTCCTTTCACGTGGGAGGGAAGGGCGGATTCGGGCATTAGCTATGCATTCCACAGTATGGAGTATGATATCAACGGGGATGCGTTCGGTTTTCTACACATTCAAGTTCCAGCCTCCTGGGTGAGAAGCCAAGCGGAATTCCAAATCTTCGGACCCAATCAGGATAGTCGCGACTGGCTGATGGTTTTCGATTATCGAAGGTCCCTCAAGGTGGTCGTTGAGCCTACGGCCTTGATTCTACGTCAAGACAAAAAACGGTTGGTGAACATCTATGTCGATAATCCGAACCCCGGACCAACGCCGTTTCGAGTTGCCTCGCCGCAAGGAAGCTGGTCCACGCAGTTGGTAAAAGGATATGGAGTACTCCCTGTGCCCTTCTACGATTCTACCTTTTCAGGAAAAGATACCTTGCGGCTGGTGATCGGTTCAGACTCCGTGCAGGCCATTGTACAAGTAAAACCGGTGCGATCCTTTGACATGGCCATCGTCCATCATTCCCACAACGACATCGGTTATTCTCATTTACAGGAGGACGTTGAGCGCATCCAAACCCGTAACATAAAGACCGCCTTGCGCTGGACAAAGCAACCCCAAGCGGTCTGGCAGATCGAGTCGTTATGGGCTGTAGATAATTTTCTGCGTCAAGCATCGAAAGAGGACAAGGCAGCGTTCCAGCAGGCCGTACGAGAAGGCCGACTATGCCTTTCCGCCAATTACGCCAACGTACTTACGGGTCTTTGCCGTCGGGAAGAGCAGGACTGGAACACGGAATACGCCCGGCAACTTTCCACCTGGTTGGGGAAAGACATTACCATGGCCATGATAACGGATATTCCTGGCATCAGTGCCAGCGCCTTGGAGTCTTATACAAGACAAGGAATCCGATACCTTTCGATCGGTGCGAATTACGTCGAAACATTACCCGACAAAGGGGATCGAATCGGCGGTGTACTGAAGGCTTGGGGGGATAAACCGTTCTACTGGCAATCCGAAAGCGGTGCAAAGCTGTTGGTTTGGCATGCCGGTAAAGGATACTCTTATTTCCATAACATCGCAGAGAAGGAAAAAGAACCCGAATGGGAAAACAGGATTTCCAAGTACGTGAATCAATTGACTGAAAGCGATTATCCCTACGATGTCGTTCAATTGCGCTATACGCAACATGCGGATAATGGTCCTGTCGATACCGCCCTCGTTGATTTTGTGAACCGCTGGAATCAGAAATACACATCGCCTTCTTTGCGCATTGAAAATATGGATTCACTCTTTGATCAATTCGAAAAGAAATACGGCGATAAACTGCCTGTGTACCGCGGAGAAATCAGTCCATACTGGGAAGACGGTGCCTATTCCACCGCACGCGAAGAATCCGCTAACCGGGAGTTGTCGGCCCAAACGATTCGGATGGAGCAATGGTCCACTAGACAAGGACAATACGATACGTTTAAAGAATCCTTCCGGGATCTGCATCGCGATATCATTATGTTTCACGAGCATACGTGGGGGTCATGGTGCAGCATCTCCGATCCCGATCTTCCGTTTACGCTGAAGCAGTGGGACTATAAACGTTCGTTTCTTGATTCTGGGTTGAAGCGTTACCTCAAATTGGCTCAAGCTATGGGGTACACGGATCCGGAAGATGGCAAGCAGAAGGAAAGGGTATCCTCCCTGACTGATTTTACATGGGATCCTTCCACGGGATCATTGACCGGTCTATTCGCCGGCGACAAGCAATGGGTGGATACGACGAAGGGATTCGGTTTGTTTGAAATGATCTACCGCTCCGGTACGGATTCAGTCCTCGAATTCAGGCCGGATCACGTGGAGGTGGTGGCGTATAAAGAGGATCGAAAAGTGAAAAGTCTCCGTGTCAAATACCAGCTGAAAGGATTGGCGTCCTCGCAAGTGACCTACGAGCTGGATAAGAACACGGGTGAATTAAAGGCCACCTTCACCTTGGTTAAATTGGCGGTAAGAGAAAAAGAGTCACTTCACCTGGCCATACCCTTGGCATTGGTGACACCGGAATGGCATTACGGAGACACCGTTGAAACGTTGACCTACGGTGTCGATCAATTGCCTGGGTCTAATTTTGATTTCATCGGTATACAAGACCGCTTGATAGCTGAGGACAACAACGCAAAATTGGAATTCATCACCGATGGACCGAATCTTGTCGAGATAGGAACTCCGGTGGATGAGCATAGAGTTCAAGGAGCTAAGACCTGGCGTTCTTCCCCTGTTCATTCAAGTACGGCCTTCCTTTACCTGATGAACAACTACTGGCATACGAACTACAAAGCCGATCAATTCGGAGAGATGCAGTTCTCAGTAAATGTCCGCGCCCAGTAGGCTCCGGATCGCGACGGAAGCAGCCACGGCACCAAACGTGGCGGGCAAATAGGAAATGGTCCCGTAGGCTGATTTCTTAAAGTTCTTTCCATCGGTCAGCATCAAGCTTTCGAGGATGGGTTTCTCCGGGCTGAATACAACCGGTATGCCTCGGGATATGCCATGATCACGAAGATTTTTCCGGATTTGCTGTGCGAACGGACAGTTATACGTTTTTGAAATATCGACCACACGAAGTTGGGTGGGGTCGAGTTTAGCACCCGCACCCATGCTGCTTACCAAAGGTATGCCGCTGGCAAAAGCTCCTCGGATAAACGTGATTTTGGGAGTTATACTGTCGATGGCATCGATGATGAAGTCCGGACGCTTGGCCAATTGCGTTTGAACCATGTCCGGATTCACGAACTCTTGAACGACATCCAATTCAAGTTCCGGGTTGATGCCTAACAACCGTTCTGCCATGACATTAACCTTCGGTTGACCGTGGTTGGTGGATAGGGCCGGAAGCTGCCGGTTACGGTTGGTGGGATCCACCACATCGCCGTCGATGATGGTCATCTTACCGATGCCGCTACGTGCGATGAATTCAGCGGCAAATGATCCCACACCGCCCATGCCGACGACCATGACATGTTTGCGGGTCAGTTCCCGTAGTTTGTCTTCGCCGATGTAAAGGGCGGTACGGGATGGCTCAGAAATAACATTCATGGATGGGATGGAGGATGTGGCCGAAAAGGCGTTGGGTGTTTTGGTGAATTTGCTCGCGGAGCAAAGGTAGGTCCATCTTTCGGATTTCCGCGGCGGCTTCGTAGATGGATTGAATGCTCAATCCGGAAGCGTCGGTTTCCAGTAACAAAGAGTCCACCGGAAGTTGCCGGAAATCGTTCCGCACCTTTTCGTTGGTAAGCAGGTGCTTGCCGAATGAAATATGATATCCGCAGGCCAACAGCCGTAACGCCAGGGAAAGGTCTTTTTGGAAACCATGGATGATGACCGGAACCGCACAATTTTCTTCGCGCAAGATTTTTTGTAATTCCTCAAAGGCCCTAACCACGTGAATGATTAATGGTTTTTGGATCCGATTCGCCAACGCGATTTGCCGCTTGAAGTATTCGGTTTGCAGGTTGAATTCCGTTTTGCATACGTTGTCTAATCCACATTCGCCGATGGCCACCACGTTCGGATTTTGGCAGGCGATTTCCAGCAGCGCGAATTCGGTTTCCGCCGTCTCCGGGTTCAAGTACCAGGGGTGAAGTCCGGTGGAGTAGAGCTGAGCTGCAGAAAGGTTTCCAAAGTCTTTGCTCTGGTTAAGCACATGGATACCCAAGGGCTTTTCGGGTAGCTGATGCGTATGAATGTCGATGAACGGAGCAGGATTCATGAATCACTTTCTTGTACTATCAAACCGCATATTCCTGGCCCCACTGATGAAGGGATTTGATGCTTGGTAATAATTTTTCCCCTTTCTGTGTAAGGGCATATTCAACGGTGGGCGGCACCGTGGCAAACACTTCTCGGGTGATGATGCCGTTAGCTTCCATGTTTTTCAATTCCTTCACGAGCATACGGGTGTTTATCCCTTCAATAGTCCGTTCGATTTCCTTGAAACGCATTTTGCCTTTGGATAAGTTATATATGATTGGCATGGCCCATTTTCCGCCGATGATGTCCAATACTTCCTTCAAGCTGCAAGATTTTGATGAATGGGTTGGTTTATTTTTTGCCATAACTTCTTGATTTTGCACATAGCTTTACTTTGGGTTACTACTGTACATATCAGTAACTACTATCTAAAGTAAAGTAATAGATGTAGATTTACAAATCAATTCTAAAAACAGCGAAAATGAAATTGCTAGAACCGATTAAGATAGGCGATACAGTCTTGAAAAATAGGATGGTCATGGCACCTATGACACGCTCCAGGGCCAATATGGATGGCGTTGTGGGAGACTCTACCATCGCTTACTACACACAACGATCCACGGCAGGACTCATCATCAGCGAGGCTATTAATATCAGTAAACAAGCGACCGGCAGCCCATTAACTCCCGGAATCTATACGGATGAACAAATCAGTGCCTGGAAAAAGGTAACAGATGCAGTTCATGAAAGAGGAGGAGTCATTTATGCTCAACTCTGGCATACCGGGCGCGTGGGACATTCTTTGGTGAAGAATGGTCAGTCACCGGTGGCTCCGTCTGCAATTGCTATTCAAGGTCAACAGCATTTCACGATGGAAGGTCTGAAAGACTATGAGGTGCCTCATGCATTGACGGTGGATGAAATCAAGCAGATCATATCGGATTACAAGCACGCGGCTGTCCACGCTATGAAAGCTGGATTTGACGGGGTAGAACTTCATGCGTCATTCGGGTATTTGCCGAATCAATTTTTAGCCGAGAGCTCCAATCTGCGTGAGGATGAATATGGGGGAAGCATGGATAATCGTAATCGGTTTGTTCTAGAGGTTATGCATGCGATAGTGGACGCCATCGGTGAGAACAAAGCGGCTATCCGATTGTCACCCACCAGTACGTACAACAATATCTCTCACCAGCAGCCGGTCGATCAGTTCACCTCGTTGCTGGAACAACTCAATCAAATGCCGTTGGCCTATGTACATATCATGAAAGTTCCATTTCCGGCAGAAAAGTTCCCTCAGTACCCTGTGGATTCCATCGAGACCTTCGGAAAAATATCCAAGCATCCGGTGGTGGCGAATTGTGGTTATACCCGCGAAACCGGTGAAGCCGAACTGCAAAAAGGTGTTGCCAAACTTATATCTTTCGGAACCTTGTTTCTGGCCAATCCAGACTTGCCTAAGCGGTTTGAACTCAATGCTCCCTTGAATCAAGCCGACAGGGCTACGATGTACGGCGGCAAAGACCAAGGTTATATTGATTATCCTTTTTTAACCCAGTGATTATCACATAATGGCTGAAAAAATACTCCATGAAAATCCCGTCGAGGTATTCGTGATTCTGGCGGAAACGTTGGATAAATGGCAGGACCCACATTCCGAAGCTGGCAGGGCGGTACTGCTGGAGCATTATAGCTGGGGTGCTTCCTTACGGGCGAATGGCAAATTGATTCTGGCTGGTCCTGTGGATATAGATTTGACATCAACAGGAATGATTAACCCTGTCGGTCATACTACAGGGCTGATCATGCTTAATGTATCCTCCCGGGAAGAAGCTGTGGAATGGGCTCAAAAAGATCCCTTTCACATCCATGGGTATCGTAACAATGTGGTTCATTCCTTGAAAATCACCATGATGGAAAAATTAGTCTTTGAAACCATTCAGCAAATAAAAAACCAACTATGACGAACAAAACAGAAAAATCGAAAAAGATCATCTACTGGGTACTGACTGGATTGGTAGCCTTCGTATTCATGGGGAGTGCAATCGGCAAACTCACAGCCAGCGAAGAAGCGATGAACATGGCCTCAGGATTCGGGATTGACGCAAAAACCTACACCCTGCTCGGTGTAATTGAACTGATGAGCATTTTGCTTTTCGTAATCCCCAGAACGGGACTTATCGGAACCATACTATTAACCGCCTACATGGGTGGTGCTATCGCCACACACGTCGAGCATGGCGTATCCGTCATCGCTCCTTGCATCATTCAATCCATTCTGCTGCTTGTAGCGGCTTACCGATTCCCTGAACTAAGAACCCGATTACTCAACACCAACTCATGAACAGAATACTTGTCATCCTTACGATCGATACGGATAACCTTCCGGCCAATTTTCCTCAGATACTACAGCACGAGCGCGAGGTCGTAGCACAGTGGAAGAAAGAGGGTATTTTGGAGCAACTATTTTTACGGCCTACCCGGAACGGAGCCGTGATGATTCTTAAGGATGTGGACGAAGAGCGAGCGAATCAGTTGATGACGACGCTGCCTTTTTATCCCTTGAGAAAGTCCATCGAAATACTGCCTCTCATCAAGGATTCCGAGATCTGATGAATTCGGTTTTCTTCAGTTGATCGGGCATTATTTGCCGATACAGAACTTAGAAAAAATCGTTTCCAGCAGATCGTTGTTGGAAATCGTTCCCGTGATCAGACCGAGGTGATGCAACGCATACCGTAAATCACCGGCGATGAGATCGTGGGTGCGACCTTCAGTTAATCCCACTTGCACCTGCGTTAACGCTTCTGCTGTTCGCTTCAGCTCGCTCACATGGCGGGCATTGGTCACTATCGTTTCTCCCGATGCCACATCTCCCTTCGTGACCAGTCCGGTCAAACGGTCGAGGAGGGGAGCGAGTCCGGTCTTGTGACGCGCAGAAATGCCGATCCAACCTTGGGTTTCACGGTACTCTTGCTCCAAGGCTTCCAGCGAATGACCGTCTGTCTTGTTGCCTACCGGAATGAGGTGATACCCTGTTGGTAGCTGGCGAGTCAATTCCTCTAACTCCGCTCGCAGGCTGCTGGCGGTAGTTTCGTTCACATCGAACAAATACAGAATGATCGGGCTCTGTCGCATCTTTTCCCACGTTCGTTGGACTCCGATCTGTTCGATAGCGTCTTTGGTCTCGCGCAAGCCGGCGGTGTCCGTGAACCGGAACTTGATTCCATTTAACGTGATTTCCTCTTCGATCGTATCGCGTGTTGTACCAGCGATCTCGCTTACAATGGCGCGCTCCTCGTTCAATAGGGCATTCAACAATGTTGATTTTCCAGCATTAGGCTTGCCTGCAATCACGACCGGTACTCCATTCTTCAGCACATTGCCCCATTCGAAGGATTCAATCAGCCGGCTCAGTCGGTTCTGCAAAGCGTTCACTTCGGATTGCAGCTGTTCCCGGTTAGCGAATTCGACATCTTCTTCCGAAAAATCGAGTTCCAATTCGATCAGGGCGGCGAACTGAATAAGACTTTCCCGCATCGCTTTGATTTCATGGGAGAAGCCTCCCCTCAATTGCCGCAACGCAACCTGATGGGATGCGCTGCTATCCGATGCGATGAGATCGGCGACGGCCTCCGCCTGACTCAAATCCATTCTTCCGTTCATGAAAGCCCGCAGGGTGAATTCGCCGGGTTCTGCCAACCTGGCGCCGGACTTGATACAAACATCCAGCATCCGCTGCTGGATGTAAGCTGATCCGTGACAACCAATCTCCAACGTGTTTTCTCCCGTATAGGAATTAGGGCCATGGAAAACTGTCACCAAGGCCTCATCCAATAACTCGTCATCCATCACTGCGGCCAGAAAAGCAGTGTGTGATTTCCGATGGTGAATGTTTACCGCTTCGCCATGAACAGTGCGAAGAAATCGGGAGCCGATGTCGAAGGTGTCCGCCCCCGAAATTCGGAACACGGCAATAGCTCCCGGTCCGGGGGCTGTAGCCAGGGCTACGATGGTATCATTCGGGTTGAAATTCAGCATGTTGCAGGATTGCAAATTTATCCTTTTTTAGCCTATGTACGGGGGAAATCTGTATTTTCGCGGACCCCGATTCAATTCATTATTCATAATTCTGAATTAGTACTCAACTTCCTGAATATTAACATATCCCCAATGAGCGTTCTAGTCAATTCAAAAAGCAAAATCATCGTACAAGGATTTACCGGTAGCGAAGGAACTTTCCACGCGACCCAAATGATCGAATACGGCACCAACGTGGTCGGTGGTGTCACCCCAGGTAAAGGAGGCACGACCCACTTGGATCGTCCTGTATTCAATACTGTTTCCGATGCGGTCAAAGCCACTGGTGCCGATGTTTCCATCGTGTTTGTTCCGCCCGCCTTCGCCGCCGATGCCATCATGGAGGCCGCCGAAGCCGGTATCAAATTGATTGTAGCTATTACCGAAGGTATTCCCGTAAAGGACATGGTCATGGTAAAGGATTATTTGCAGGGAAAAGAGGCTCGATTGATCGGACCGAATTGTCCAGGCGTCATTACCGCCGGAGAATGCAAGGTCGGTATCATGCCAGGCTTTGTGTTCAAGAAGGGCAACATTGGTATCGTATCGAAGTCAGGTACGTTGACGTACGAAGCGGCCGATCAAGTGGTACGCGCCGGCATGGGTATCAGCACCGCCATCGGTATTGGAGGAGATCCTATCATCGGCACCACCACCCGGGAAGCGGTAGAGATGTTTATGAACGATCCTGAAACACATGGTATCATCATGATCGGTGAAATCGGAGGAAGTTTGGAAGCGGAAGCCGCGCATTGGATCAAAGCGCATGGCACCAAGCCAGTGGTCGGTTTCATTGCCGGTCAAACTGCACCTCCCGGACGTCGCATGGGTCATGCCGGTGCCATTGTGGGCGGCCATGACGATACCGCCGCTGCCAAGATGAAGATCATGGCAGAGTGTGGTATTCACGTCTGTGATTCACCCGCCGTCATCGGAACGACGATGGCGAAGGTGATGTCAGTTAAGAATGCATAATTCACCATTCTGAATTCATAATTCTTGGTTTATCCTATGTCCTCCCAACTCCTCCTCGGTAAAAACGCTCTGGTAACCGGTGCTTCCAAAGGCATCGGACGTGGTGTCGCTATGGCCTTGGCCAAACAAGGCGCCAACATCGCTTTCACGTATCTGTCGTCGGTAGAGAAGGGGCAAGCCCTGGAAGCCGAATTAGCCGCTTTGGGTGTCAAGGCTAAAGGCTATCGTTCGGATGCTTCTGACTTCAAGGCTTCGGAAGAGCTCATCAACAACATGGTGGCAGATTTCGGATCGGTTGATATTATCGTCAACAACGCCGGAATCACGAAAGACGGACTGCTCATGCGCATGACGGAAGAGCAATTCAACGACGTGGTGCGCATCAATCTGAATTCCGTATTCAACGTTACCAAAGCAGCCTTGCGTCAGCTGTTGAAGCAGAAATACGGTAGCATCATCAACATGACCAGCATCGTCGGTGTCACCGGTAATGCAGGTCAGGCTAACTACGCCGCTTCCAAAGCCGGCATCATCGGCTTCACCAAATCTGTGGCGCTTGAATTAGGTTCTCGTAACATCCGATGCAATGCCATCGCCCCTGGATTCATCGAAACCGAAATGACTGCGGTGCTTGACCCTAAGACGGTGGAGCAGTGGCGCGAGCAAATTCCGCTGAAACGCGGCGGAACCCCGGACGATATCGCCAATGTGGTTATTTTCCTGGCTTCTGATTTGTCATCCTACGTAACGGGTCAAGTGCTTCACGTAGATGGCGGTATGCACACCTGATATTTAATCATAAATTATCTTCTCATACTCTAACCACCCACTAATCCCATGAAAAAACAACTACTGTTCATTGCCCTCGCGGGTTTGATTGGCTTGGCCAAGGCTCAAGTTCCCTCGTATCGGACGCTTCCTTCTGGTCTGATCTCATACGGAATGTCTCCCAGCGGAACATTCATTACCGGTGCGGGTAATAACGGGGCCTTTCTCTACAAAACTACTGACTCCACACTTACGTCTATTGGAGGCGTGGAAGGATGGGGTGTAACGGATAACGGAATCGTTGGAGGTACTACACAAGGAACGACTCCGTTTGGCACAGGCACGATGGCGGCTATTTATTCAGCAGCGAACGGTTGGGTCACTCTTCCTACGGTACCTGGCGGTGGTTACCTGACCGGTACCGGTTCTTATTCTGATGTCTTTGGCATCTCGGACAACGGAGAAAGTGTTTGCGGAATGTTTTGGGCCAATGCCGGAAAAACGACAGCCTTTGTTTATTCTTCTGGCACTGGGTATACCCAGTTGCAAGATGCAGGAAGCAGTGCTCGTGCCAACTGTATTTCCGGCGACGGACAAGTGGCCGGCGGTTGGTGGCAGGGTAACTCCCGTGTCCCTATTTGTTGGTATCCTGGAGCTACCGGAAGTATGGTTTCTACAGATGGAGAAATGTTCGGTACCAATTCTACCGGTACCTATGTAGCCGGTTATGAAACCAGCACGGGTTATCAAAAGGCCGTTCTGTGGGATCGCGTCAACAACTCAGCGTTGAGCATTCCGCTTCCTGCCGGTGCGATGGACGGTCAGGCTACAGCTGTCGCTGATAACATGGTAACCGTAGGTTATACCGGTGGTTTCTTCTCGGGATTTGCTGGATTCATACACATCCCCGGCTTGGGTACTTTTGATTTGCAGACCTACCTCACCAATGCAGGTGCAACCAACGTCGGTAACTGCGGCATGCCGCAGGCCATCTCTCGCAATGGCCGTTATATCTGTGGCGTAACCGGTGGTTTTCCGAGAACAGCTTGGTTTGTAGATCTCGGCAGTGTGCCTACCTCTATTTCCTGTCCGAACTCTCCGATCCGTTCCCTAACCGTTTATCCTAATCCGGCTTCTTGCGGCAACGTGGTAATCAGCTACGAAATCACCAAGGGGGCTACTGCTAACGCTGTAACTGTCTATGATCTTCAAGGTAAGGTGGTACGTCAGTTCACACCGTCTAGCCTTATGTCAGGCCTGTCAAAGCAAGTGTGGGATTTGACGGATGAATCAGGTTCACGCGTTCCTGCTGGAACCTATTTGGCGGTCGTGGAAGCGAATGGTGCTCGTTCTCGCGCTACCATCATGGTTCAAAACTGATCAGTTCTTTCATTATGAAAAGCCGGGACTCCCGGCTTTTTCTTTCTTATGCCATTCCTATAATCATGAAAAAAATTATTCTTCTCCTGTTTGTTTGGACGACCACCGTGGCGTCTGGCCAATCCTTATTGACGCCTGAACTTCTTTGGAAAATGGGGCGAGTATCCGACCCCCGACTTTCTCCAGACGGAAGCAAGGTGGTGTACGGCATCCGTCGCACGGATCTCTCTGCCAATAAGGGCAACTCAGACCTTTGGATAATGGATATGATGACCGGACAAACCAAACCGTTGTGTTCCGATTCATCCAACGAAAGTTCAGCGCGTTGGAGCACCGACGGCAATCGCATCTATTTTCTAGGTGATGCCTCCGGCTCTTCTCAGCTTTGGTCTGTTCGCGCTGACGGCTCCGATCGGAAGCAGGTTTCTTATTTGAAGGACGATATCAACGAATACGGGATAGCCCAGAATGGCAGCCGCATATGGATGACCATCGATGTGAAGGTGAAACGTTTCTTGGGAAAAGACATCTATCCGGATCTTCCCAAGACGTCGGGTAAAGTGTATGATGATTTGATGTTCCGTCACTGGGATACCTGGGATGATGGTACCTACAAACACATCTTTGTGGCTTCGTTTCAAGGTGACAGTCTCTCCGATCCCAAGGATATCATGCCCGGTGAACCGTTTGACTCTCCGATGAAACCGAACGGCGGTGATGATGAAATCGCATGGAGCCCTGATGGCAATACGTTGGCCTACACGTGTAAGAAATCTACAGGCACGACCTATGCTACGGGAACAAATTCGGATATCTTCCTGTACGACGTGAACACAGGATCCACCCGCGATCTCACCGACGGGATGAACGGCTATGACAAGTCGCCGTTATTTTCTCCGGACGGAAGTATCATGATTTGGGTAAGTCAGGAAGAACCCGGCAACGAAGCGGATCGGGCTCGGTTGTTCGTTTGGAACCGAAGCTCCAACGAATTGAAAGACTTGAGCGTTGGATTTGATCAGAATGTAGAGAATACGGCTTGGAGCCCATCCGGTAAAGTGCTGTATTTTATCAGCTCCACCGAAGGTACGCAGCAAGTATATGCCTACGATTTTCAAAAGAAGTCCAATGCGATCCGAAAGATCACCAACGACATAGCAGACCATACGGAATTGACGGTGGCTGCCGATAAATCTACTCGTACTGATATAGTCGTGACATCCTGTATGTCCATGTTATTCCCTTCGGAATTGTTCCGGGTGGATGTCAAGACAGGCGCATCGGATCAGTTGACGTTCACGAACAAGTCGGTGCTGGAGTCGCTTCGTTTGGGCAAGGTGGAGAAGCGTATGGTAAAATCCACGGACGGCAAATCAATCTTGACGTGGGTCGTACTGCCTCCCGGATTCGATCCGTCCCGCAAATACCCCGCTTTGTTGTTCTGTCAAGGCGGTCCCCAATCGATGGTAGGCCAGTTCTGGTCTTACCGCTGGAACTTCCAACTGATGGCGGCGAACGGTTACGTGGTGATTGCGCCCAACCGCCGCGGCTTGCCCGGTTTTGGCAGCGAGTGGAACGATCAGATCTCCGGCGATTGGGGCGGACAAGCGATGAAGGATCTGTTGAGTGCCGTCGATTCCGTCTCCAAGGAGTCGTTTGTGGACAAGAATCGCATGGGAGCCGTGGGGGCAAGTTTTGGAGGTTATTCCGTGTATTGGTTGGCAGGTAATCACAACAAACGCTTCAAGGCGTTCATCGCTCACAACGGTGTATATAATCTGGAAAGCATGTTGGCCACCGAAGAGCAGTTTTTCTACCAGCATGAGAACGGATCATATCCCTGGGAATCACCCAAGTCCAAGGCCTACACGGCCTTTTCGCCCAATACGTACGTGGGTAAATGGGACACCCCGATCTTGGTCATCGCCAATGAAAAGGATTACCGGGTTCCGTATACGCAGGGACTGGAGGCCTTTACGGCCGCCCGCTTGCGCGGAGTACCGGCCCGTCTGCTGACTTATCCCGATGAGAACCATTGGGTGTTACGACCACAAAACAGCGTCATGTGGCAGCGGGTATTTTACGACTGGTTGGACCGATACCTCAAATAATCGCTGGAATCCGTCTTGTAAATATTCAATAAAATGGTATTTTTGCAGCCCACTTGACCCACGGCGCAAGTCGTGGGAAATGCCCAGGTGGCGAAATTGGTAGACGCACCACTTTGAGGGGGTGGCGGGCAACCATGCGAGTTCGAGTCTCGCCCTGGGCACTCCGTTTACCGAGGCGGTTTCATCACCGCCTGGCTCGTAGAGCCGAAAGTACCTGCCCGGGTGGCGAAATTGGTAAACGTTGCGGTCTCAGAAGCCGTTGGAGTTAAATCCTTGAGAGTTCGAGTCTCTCCTCGGGCACGTTAAAAGGAGGTTGTCGGTTCCGGCAGCCTCTTTTTTTTTACCCCAATCCCCAGCTGACATTTACCAACTTCTGCAGTCCATTCGTCCATTCCGGTAGGCCCCTGACCGCCATTTTGAGCCTTATTGGCCAATATTACTTGAAGTCACCCGGGCCCAGAATGTAGTTTGCTGTCTCTAAACGATTAAAACATGAGCACCAGAGAAATCCAACCCTTCATTCATCAACCCGGTACTTTTTTATTCCTTGACGGTCGAAAAGATCAAGGGGTCATCATCGCCCGTTACAACATCAAAGAGGGTAAAGTAGAGTATTACTTTATTCCAGCCGAAAACGAGCTGGCGTACAAGGCGGCCCATACCAACCATGACATGGAGGCGCACCGCCGTCTGGGCCAGCAGATTGATACCAATAGCGTTCTATCCGCCCAATTGAGGGCCGCTTAATAAAAGTGAATGTATCCTTCGGGGGAGGGAGAAGCAGCAGACTAAACCTGCTGCTTTTTTTTCGAACGGAACTCAGGTAGGAAATCCTTAGGATCAGTTGTTCAGCATCACCGGCATCACGAGCATCAGGATGTCTTCACCCTCACGCGTGGAGTCGCCGGGAGTCAAAATACCGGCGCGGTTGGGCGCTGACATTTCCAGTCTAACCAGATCGTTGTCCAAATTGGATAACATGTCCATGAGGAACCGGGCGTTGAATCCGATTTCCATGTCTTCGCCCGAGTAATCACAGCCCAATCGCTCGTTGGCTTCGTTGGCGAAATCCAAGTCTTCTGCGCTGATCTGAAGCTCGCTTCCGCTGATCTTCAGTCGGACTTGATGGGTGGTCTTATTCGAGAAGATGGAAACCCGTCGAACGGAATTCAACAACCGCTGTCTTTCGATGGTCAGCTGGTTGGGGTTATCCGATGGAATAACAGCTTCGTAGTTCGGATAGCGTCCGTCGATCAGTCGACATGTCAGCGTGAAGTTGCCGAATTCAAAGAAAGCGTTGTTCTCGGTAAAGGCGATATTCAGTTTTCCAGGCTCGGAAGAAACGATGTTCTTCAAGAGGTTGAGTGGCTTCTTGGGGATGATGAAAGCGCCTTCGTTGGATGATTTCACGTCCGTGCGGCGGTAGCGTACCAGCTTATGCGCATCGGTAGCTACAAAGGTCAGTCCCTCTTTGCCGAACTGACAGAATACCCCGGACATCACCGGACGCAGTTCGTCGTTGCCCGTAGCGAACAGGGTCTTGCTGATAGCCGTGCCCATCAGTTCGGAATCCACTTCGATCTTTTTGGATCCCTCCATCACCGGCAGACGAGGGAACTCGTCGCCGTTGAATCCAGTCAGTTTGTATTTACCGTTGTCGGATACGATCTCGATGTTGAATAGCTTTTCATCTACCACGAACGTGAGTGGATGGTCCTGAAAGGTCTTTAGGGTTTCCAACAGGATTTTGGCCGGTATGGCGATCTTTCCGGATTGCTTTCCTTCCACCAGCTCGATGTGAGTGGTCATAGTCGATTCCAGGTCCGATGCCGAAACCACCAAGGTTCCCTTGTCTATGGAGAACAGGAAATTGTCGAGAATCGGAAGTGAATTGCTGGAATTCAACACCCCGCTGATCTGTTGAAGATGCTTCAGGATTTTGGAACTGGAAACGATGAATTTCAACGCCATGATGTGTCGGATTTGGACTTGTAAATCTACTGGAATACCTGATTGGGCTAATAGGGTGTTCAAAAAATCAGCGTATGAAATATCAACAGAGGCTGCTTTTGGTGATTCCTATAAATGATTGATAGTTATTATTTTATAACGGATTACAGAAATCAATTTACGGCCTTTGTGGATTTCCTCTTTTTCGAATCGAAGTCGCTGAACTGACGAAGCAGCGGGTCGAACGTGAAATGTTGGATGGTGACCCATTGTTTCTCTTTTTCCATATAAGCCAGCATTCGGTCCATATCATACTTCAACGGCTGACCCAGCGAGTCCAGGGCTGTGATGGAGAAAGCGTTGACTGGCATAGGATGGATACGCAACCGTTGATCTTGACCACTCGCATCCGTCACCGTATAAAGGCATAGGGGAGCCGTCATACCGATCGAATCCTTTTGCCTGTCGCTGATCAGTCTATCCAGGGACTCGTAGGGAACGGTGCTGAACAGGCTGATGAAATGGGTCATCGCTGCCGTATCTAAATCAGTCAATATTTGGCCGCTCGACGGACAAGTGATATGCGGTCCCGTAGTAGACAGGTCAAGGGTAAACGATCGGTCCGGGAAAGCCGGATACAGTACATCTACCTTTTTGATTTGGTCAGGGGGGAATGCAAACACAACCTTGTCGCGCCATTCGCTGAGATGAGTCGGATACCATGGGGTCAGGTAGCCGTTGAAGCCGGGAATCTCTGTCACAAAAGGAAGACTGGAGCCCTCGAGCATCATGAACGTACCCAAGGCATCTTCGGTATGTCCGCCAACATAATACACCTTGTTAGCCGTGGCCGGATCATCCGTATAGATTTCCACCTTGATGCCAGTCGAGGCCAAATCCTTGATCACCGTGTTATAGGCTGACTTGGAAACGCGGGTCTTTACATCCACCCGATAAATCACTTCCAGCAGCAGTTTGATAGACTCCCTTCGCGCCGGGAAGCTGTCGTTGACAAGCCAAGTCGAACCGGAGGTTCGCTTCAAGACGATACTGTTTCCTTTTCGGTCACCCAGGAATATCTTGGTAATGGACGCGGTATCCTTCACTGCAAAATCGCGAAGCTCCTCACGGACCGTACCCGATCGCCGGGTTACTACCACCGCCGTCGCGACAACAACCGCCAGCAGGGCCAACAAAGGGAGACGGAATTTTTTCATCGGGATAAGGTACGGGTATAACGACGTTTTCTAAGCAAGTGATGAATCCATCCGCCCAATACCAAAATGAGCAACGGCGAGACGACATTTGACCAAGTCACCCAAGGTTGATTCTTCAACCGGGCACCATCGATCAGTCGTAATTTGATTTCCTTTCCGCGTAATTCGATTACTCCCGAATCATCGCACAGGTAATCCACGCAATTCAACAGGAAATTTCGATTGCCGTACGATTGCTGGGTAAATCGGTCGTACCCCAGGGGATAAATCGCGCCCTTCTTACTGACATAATTCGAGACCACATCACCATCGCCCACAACGATCATTTTATTGGGAACACTGGTTTCCTTGAATCCGATTTCCGGCGATTGGGCTAACGTATCTGGAATACGGTGTCGGAAATTCGAAGTGAAAGTTCCTTCCAGCAAGTAAGCGACGGGCAGTTTGCGTTTGTTATAGGTCCGGGGATCCGGCTCTTGCTGCAACAGGTTCAGGGAAACGCGTGCCGGAGACATCTGCAGACGGGAGTAATCCGACGTGGCCAACAACAAGGTCTTGCTCACCCCGGGAACTTCGATGGTGTCCAGCGAACTGCAGAATTCACCTTTGACCACATTCAGGTTGTTCACGATAGGATGAGAGCCGGAGCCGTTCAACAACGGGTAGTAGGGCCAAGGGAAAAGCTCCTGCCGAGGCTGGTTGCCGGTATAACCGGTCACCACCGGAATAGGCGCTGACTGCATGTCCATGACCAGATCGGTATTGATCCGGACACCGTACCGGAACAGTTGGTCTTCCAGATTGAGGTTCCAGGGTAAGGCGATGGTCGTACTTTCTCCGCCCAGGCTGTCCATGCTTACGGCCAGCGGATCGATGAACCAAAGCACATGGCCTCCTTTCATGATGTACTGGTCCAAAATGAACTTATCTTTTTCTGAAAACGCCTGTGTAGGTTTGGCGATGATGACAGCAGCGAATGGTTCCAGCCGCTTCAAGTTCCCTTCCATGAGA
>CAYWDY010000009.1:11591-19555 GCA_964455985.1 uncultured Flavobacteriales bacterium | reverse complement strand
CCATCAATCCCATCCGAGTCGCTACTTCCGGAAGGCATAATAAGTAGTTATAGTAGTCGCTTTTTCCTAAAATATCTGTTCGGCGGATTCCATTTCTTTCGTCGATGTTGAAATAAAGATATCCGCACTTGTCAATGTAGGGCACAATGCGTTGGGCTATTTCTTCACTTAGCACTTCTATCAAAAGCGTCGGCTTGTATTTTTCCAAGTAGGCGCCCATTCCTGCCAAGACTTCAGGCTCATGCGATTCCACATCAATCTTGATCAATTTGACCGGCGGAAGCTGATTCGCTTCGAAGTACGTCGCTAAGGCAACTCCTTCAAATATCATTTTGGCTGATTTACCGGAATAATCCTCCAGCTCGATCCGGCCATTTCGGTCCGTAGCGGCTTTCTGTTCTGCTGTAATATCGAACTCATTCAACTGAATATTCTGTCGCATCATATCGAAAAATTCAGGATGAGGTTCGAAAGCGACAACCATCGATGAGGGATTGCAGGCCTTGGCAACCAAGGCGTAAAGTCCGGTGTTGGCCCCGATATCCAAAATAGTATCGGCTTCTTCACACAGCTTGATCCACAACTTCATGGATTCTTTCTCCCAAGAAGCATATATGCCTTCCCAGAACACTTCGTTTTCTATGATGTATCCGAAATGCCTGAGTTTGAATTTTCGATCTCGACCTAATTCTACACAGAAATCACCTTTGAAGTGGAGGTGCTTATACACGGATTTAGGCGGACAACCTATCCTCTTGACGAACGAAAATAGCTGCCTTTTATAAGGTATAGCGGTATACGTTTTTTTCAGCAGCTGCTTTAACATGGATAATTAAAGAGTAAAAGGTACAACAAGTCGACCGAGGAATAAATGCCTCTGTATGGTTTCTAAATATAGCAAAAACAATAAGGGAGCCCTGCGCTCATCAGAATATTTAATCTGGAATCCGCATGGGTGTCTGTTTCCTATTCATGGAAATTAGTCGGGCTTACTATCCTCATTCTGCGGGACTAGTTTCTTACCGCTCCCCTCGACTCCGCTCGGGGAGCGGTAATGTTCAATGTAGTTAATGTATCTATGCCACACTCGGCTCCGCTCGGGGTGCGGTTTTGTAGAGCGTGATTGTTTGAAATATGCTTCCCCGAGGCTTCGTTTGAGTACGCACCCCTCGACTCCGCTCGGGGTGCGGTTTTGTAGAGCATGATTGTTTGAAATATGCTTCCCGAGCAGAACTCGTCCCGCAGCATTGCGGGAATCGAGAGGGGCGTATTCCCATTAATTTGTGGCCAATTTCTCGAGCGACTGGACGGTGATGCTGCAGAAGCCAAACTCCTCATCGACACGACCGGTGATGCGGTAACACCCGCGACCGCGTAAAGGATATTGCTGTACAGTCTTCGGAAAATGCGTCGTATCGAAAAAACGTCCGTCTTTGTCGAGAAACGTACCAAAGACCATCGTCTCCTTCTTGACGGTCGAGGTGTATTTGTACGTCACCAGATAACCAATCAACGTAACGGTACGGCCGACGTGTTGCGGGAGATCAGCAGCCAGCAGCGTAGCTTGTACCGGCTCTTTCAACAGATCGAACGGCGAAGACAGTGGAAATCCCAGCAACTCGATCTCATCCATGGCATCATCGAACGAGCCGTGGTACAACTCAGGTAAGTCGTACTGCTCCGGCGCTGTCGGAAAAAGTTCGTGCCGTACCGTTGTTTTCTTCTCCTCGCCGATAAGCAAGTGGACATCCCACAACAATTCCTTCTTTGAACGACCGGTGAACCGGAAAGCACCAATGCGGATCAACAGCCGCAACTGATCCAGCGATACCGCTACACGTTTCGAAAAATCATCCAGCCCCCTATACGGTCCGTTCCGCTCCCGCTCCACGGTGATCACCTCGGCTACACGCTGCTCCAGCTCCGCCAGATGTACAAAACCAAGATGGATATCATTCCCCTTTATCGTCGTCGCATATTCACTGCGGTTGACACAAGGCGGATGCACTGCGGCTCCGGCCATTCGCGCTTCATGCACGTAAAACTCCGTCTTGTAGAACCCTCCGAAATTATTGATCACTCCCACCATGAACTCTTTCGGGTAATACGCCTTCAGGTAAAGACTCTGGTAACTCTCCACCGCATACGATGCGGAATGACCTTTCGAGAAGGAGTATCCGGCAAAACTTTCGATCTGTCGCCATACCTCCGCTGTAATGACTTCGGGATAACCGCGCTCCGCACAGTTGGCGAAGAACCGATTGCGGATTCGTGCAAACTCATCCCGCGACCGGAATTTACCGGACATTCCCCGACGCAACACATCGGCATCGGATAACGAGAAACCGGCGAAATGATGTGCCACTTTAATCACGTCCTCCTGATACACCATGACACCGTACGTTTCCTCCATCAGTTCCTTCATGACGGGATGGATATATGTCCGTCGTGACGGATCGTGCGTACGTAGAATATACTCACGCATCATGCCCGATTTCGCGACACCCGGGCGGATGATCGAACTGGCAGCTACCAACTGGATATACCGGTCGACACGAAGCTTCCGCAACAGCATACGCATCGCCGGTGATTCGACGTAAAAGCAACCGATACACCGACCTTCGCGAATGAGCGCCTTCACTTTTTCGTCCTGCTTGAACGCTGCCACGTCGTGAATATCAATCTCCACACCGTGATTCTTCCGAACGATTTCGACCGTATCCTTAATATGACCTAATCCGCGCTGGCTGAGAATATCGTACTTGTACAACCCTACATCTTCCGCTTCCAGCATACTGAACTGTGTCGTCGGAAATCCTTTGGGCGGCATCGTGGTCGCCGTGTACCACGTGATCGGTTTCTCGGAAATCAATATCCCGCCGGCATGAATGCTGAGGTGTGACGGAAAGTCAGCGATACGCTGCGCCGTACGGTGAATACGTTGCTGAATAGAATCTTCCGCTACACGTGACACCCGCTGTTCGGCCATGGCATCGATCTCCGCCTTTGGAAGTCCGAAGACTTTGCCCAACTCGCGGATAGCCGCGTTGTACTGAAACGTGGAATAGGTTGCCAACAACGCGACATGCTCCCGACCGTGACGGTGGAAAATATAATCAATCACATCGTCGCGGTCTTTCCACGAAAAATCGATGTCGAAATCGGGTGGGCTGGTGCGGTACGGATTGATGAAGCGCTCGAAATAGAGATCCAAGTCGATCGGATCGACATCGGTGATGCGAAGACAGAAAGCAACAATACTGTTGGCTCCGCTGCCCCGACCTACGTAAAAGTAACCGCTGTGACGAGCATACTTGACAATATCCCAATTGATCAGAAAATACGGCGCAAAGCCCAGTTCGTTGATCATCGACAGCTCCTTCTCTACCCGCTCCATCACCATCCCCGACGAAGAACCGTACCGCTCTCGCATGCCGAGCAATGTTTCGCGGCGCAGCATATCACGGTCAAGGGATTTACTGCCGGAGAAGGTGAGCTTGTTCTTGCTCTCGCGGTAATCGAAAGCGATACCAGCCTCCGCCATCAAACGTTCGGCATTATCCACCATGAATGGCGCCTCGCGAAATGCGTTACGCAACCGCTCCGGACTCGGCATCACTTCGTACCATGACGCCAAGACTGCATCATCAACACGCGAGAGCAGGCTGTTGTTACCAATCGCCGTGAGTATACGGTGTGGGTCGCTGTCTGCCGGATCGCGGAAGGTCACTGGCCACAGGGCGACAGCACGTGATTCTTCCATCCGCCATTTTGACAAGCGCCATTTGGCCAATCGATCCGGACGAACACCGATATGAAACAGAAATCTGTTTTTCGTTGTCATCGCTGCCGTTATGCGCTGCAACGCTTCATCGGTGAACGGCACCACCCAATCGATATTGACACTGTACGATGGCACTTCCGGAATCTCCGGCTCGATGTGCGTGCCATGGCGCAAACAGTGCGTAAGGAACACATTCAGTTCATGAAACCCTTCGTTGTTACGGGCAATACCGATGTAATGCGTCCGGTGATTCGATCGAAACTCGACTCCTACCACCGGCTCTACTCCGTAATTAGGTGCCAGTCGGATGAAATCGAGCACCGCGGAAGTATTGTTGATGTCCGTGAGTGCCAGCTTACGGATACCCTGCCGCTGCGCACTTGATAACAGTTCTTCCACCGACAGTAAGCCGTAGTGAAAACTGAAATAGGTATGGCAGTTGAGTAGCATTTTTCAATTCATAATTCATAATTCATAATTGTGAATTATGAATGGCTGCATTACAATCTTTTCGCTCGATTGTATTATAATCTTTTCCGGGAAAACAAAAAAGGATTTCAGCCCCTGAATATTCCTATCCAGAGAAGAATCAGTTCATTAAAAAATAAACAATCGATAAAGGGAGACCATCCCTTGAATGAATCCGGGACTTGGTTCAACAAAGTCTGTACGACTTATGGCTTGATGAACGTGCGATGGAAGCGAAGACCGGGGGTAGTCAACCGGGCAGAATAACAGCCGGACGCCAGCGACGAAACATCAACGCTTGTAGTGCCTGAGGCGATCTCTTGCTGCAACACGACATGTCCGGTGATATCGAACACCTGGAGCTGGAACGAAGTGGAAAACGGATTACGGATGTTCAGCTCGGAAGAAACGGGATTAGGGAAGAAGTCAAACGGACTGGCTTCGACGGATGGAATGGTATTGATAACCGGATCGTTGAGGTATATCGGCACATCAACCGCCGCCACGGAAGCAAGCGTGGTGTTGAAGGTGAGATGACCAAGAACCGCTCCGCTGCCCGATGGTGTAGCGGTAATACGAAGCACGGCGGCTTCGCCCGGAGCAAGATTGACGTTACCACCGCCGGCAGAAAACGAGAAAACACCCGGCTGCGTGAGTGCGAAATTGGTCAAGTCGATGAGTTGATTACCGGTATTCACCACGACATATTCGAACGTCGCACTGTTTCCGGTATTCACATAGCCGAATACGATCGTGTCTTCCGGAAAATCAAGGGACGGAGTCAACGGCTCGACAGAAAGACTGGTAACGGAATGGATACGCTCGATGAACTGCGGATAATCGACAAAAGGATTGCGGTTGTTTTGGATTGAAAAAATATCGCTGTTACGCTTACGCTCTACCGCATCCGGCGGAAAACCGGCGTGCCATTGGCGCAGCAACGGTTCCTGCGGCTGGACGAAATTGGCGTAGTCCTGATACCTTAACACGAAGTAGAGCAACGAACGCGAAGCGCGTCCTTTCTGCAGATCGCGGGGCTCGAACGAAGTTCCGTTCGACTTGGATCCGCCGTCGGACCAAATGATATTGGAGGTGATCACCGCGAACGGATTATTTCCACGCTGGTTGTTCGACAAATCATCGGTAGGATACAAATGGTGCAAGTCCGATTTCATCGGCTCGAGGGAACTGAAGAAACTCTGTGGAAACGTATGCTCGGTATTGAAGCTAAAGGTGTTCTGACAATCCGTACGATCGATGTAGCCGACGGCGAGTGCACCGGTATAGACACTTTCAATCGTATTCTGGGCAGCACCCTGTCCGTTACGTGCCCGGTTGTCGAACCACATGAACATGGAATCACGTCCGGCCAAGTAACCGAGCGTATCGTAATTCTGGGCCAGCAACGTATGAAAAGCCGTCTTGAGGATTTCTTCCGACTTGTTTTCCGTAGAGTCGTAGTACGCATTCGAATAACGACCTTGGCCGATCAGATCGACACGATTGACGCCACGCAGTCCGTCGTCCATGATGATCAATTCCGAATTATGGAAGACATTATGACGCGGAGTGAACTTCACCCAAACTGTCACGGAACCTGCCGCGGGAATGACCATCCACGTGTACCGGTTCGAAAAGGCGGGCTGACCGTAGATGGGATAATATCGAAATCCATAAACTGTCACTGACCGATTAAGGGTATTGGTGAGAGTGATGGGCAGGCTGTCAGGGGCGTTTTCATAAACGGTGCCGAAATTCAGCTGGGAAGGTGTAACGGTTATGGCTTGCGCGGTGGCGGTCTCGACCTGGAGTAACATCAGGAACAACATGGCCAAGGCCGTCGTCACTTTATCTTGGATTCTCATCATTTCGTATCAGGGGGAAAGCGGATTCCAAAGGTAATCATTCAAGGCGAGGGTGTCGCATGCTAATTATACCCTTGGGAAATCGATGGTCTGAAACATAATTGTATTATTTTCGTTGTTCAGTGCATCTTTAAGATTTTACACATTTTTGAATGGCTGTAGAGAAGAATGTCTTTCCCAAGCGCGGAAGTTTGTCCGGTCGTCTGTGGAATTTAGCCTGTACCTTATTCGGCCATCGTTGGACGTACAAGAATTACGAACTCACCTTGAGCGAAGACGGGGTCCAATATCCATATCGGTATTCCCGTCGGTGCCACCGCTGCAACCAACGGCAGGTATTCCGTTCGGATGATACGGGTTGGGAGTATTCTTCCGAAAACCCGGATGCCACGTTTTAATCCGTCTTACCCCCGACGGCCCATACCCGCAGCGCGACGCACCGCGCCTTCCCCGAAACGCTGGCGCAGTTTATCCATAGCCTGATACAACCGGATCTGCTCTTCGCTGTCTTCGAAAAGTCGGATCTGGTATCCGCCATCGACCAAGTGGCTGAAACGGATACCGATGAGCCGGACCAGCAGACGACGCTGGTAAAGCTTCTCGAAAAGCTCCTTAGCCCGGGCAATGAGTGTATGGTCGCAAGCGGTGTAAGCAATCCGCGATTGCGTGGTATGAGTATCGAAATTAGAGTACCGGATTTTCACCGTCACGCAGGCCGTTACTTTATTCTCGGCCCGCAACTGGAAGGCGAGTCGCTCGGTCATCCCCACGATAAGCTGCTGCAACCGCTGCACATCGATAGTATCCTGATCAAAGGTCATCTCGGTACTCATGGATTTCCGTTCGGTGTAAGGCTCTACCGGCGATGTATCGATGCCGTTCGCTTTTTTCCAGATGACGATACCGTTATCGCCGAGTACGCGCTCCATGAGCTGGACCGGCATCTGTTGAAGGGTCTGTATCTGTTCGACGCCCATGCTGCGCAGCAAGCGGTAGGTCTTATCGCCAACCATGGGGATTTTGCTGATGCTGAGTGGAGCGAGAAACCGCTTCTCCGTCCCCGTATCGATCTTCAACTGTCCGTTGGGCTTGGCTTCGCCGGTAGCCACTTTGGAGACGGTCTTGTTAAGGGATAACCCGAACGAGATCGGCAAGCCGGTCTCGTGGGTGATCCGCTGCCGCAGTTCGGTGGCCCACTTGTAGCAACCGAAAAACCGATCCATGCCGGTGAGGTCAAGGTAGAATTCGTCGATGGAAGACTTCTCATAGAGCGGCACACTTTCCTCGATGATTTCGGTGACGACATCGGAATAATAGGAATAGCGGTCGAAGTCGCCGCGTACGAATATGGCGTCGGGACAAAGTCGGCGGGCGAGTTTGACGGGCATGGCCGAGTGCACGCCGTAGGCCCGGGCTTCGTAGCTGCAGGCGGAAACGACACCCCGATCACCGAAGCCACCGATAATGACCGGCTTGCCGCGCAGGGATGAATTCTCCAGGCAGGCGACAGACACGAAAAACGCGTCAAGATCCATATGGACGATGGTGGACATTTTTGGTCGGCGGTCGGCAGTTAGGGGTTAGCAAGTAATTAGCGGCTGAATGCAGACTCGCATCCAACTTACTGAAGTACTATCGAATCGAGAACGGAAAATGGTTGTATTACAATCTTCTTGCATGATCATAATATAGTCATTATATTTGTCCCATCAATGTTTTTGATTGTTGCATGACTCTGCCTCGGACTTTGCGCCTATCAGGCGCAGGGTACGGGGAGAAAAACCGAAAACCTATGTTCTTCAACAACAACATCAAACTCCTCCGCCTCTGGCAGTACTGCTACCGTC
>CAYWDY010000009.1:6243-11581 GCA_964455985.1 uncultured Flavobacteriales bacterium | reverse complement strand
GGCGCAACCGTACGCAGGATGTCGTCGCCAACGAACTGCAGGTGACACGTTCCACCCTCAACAGCTACGAGAACGGAAGCATCAAGAATCCGACACTCGACATGCTGATCGCGTTTTCCAAATACTTCAAGGTATCCATCGACACCTTGGTGAAGATGGATCTGGGCAAGCTGTCCGATTTCCAGCTGAACGAACTGGAGCGGGGCAACGATGTGTACGTGACCGGAGCACGACTGCGGGTACTGGCCACGACCGTGGACAGCGGAAACCGGGAGAACATCGAAGTCGTACCGCTCAGGGCCAAAGCCGGATACACCAACGGTTTCGCCGATCCGGAGTTCATCAAGAAACTGCCGACCTTCCAGCTGCCGATACTTTTTTCAGAACGCAAATACCGCATGTTCCAGATCAGCGGCGACTCGATGTTGCCGATTCCCGACAAATCCTATGTGATCGGCGAATACGTGGAGAATTGGAACGACATCAAAGACGGTAGCGGATACGTGATCCTTACCCAGGAAGACGGCATCGTATTCAAGCTGGTCTATAATCAGATCAAGAAAAACCGGACGCTGCTGCTGAAATCCCTCAACCCCGAGTACGATCCCTACGAGATCCCGGTGAATGAAGTGCGGGAAGTGTGGAAATTCTGCAACTACCTCAGCAGCGAGATGCCCGACGAAGGCGTGGCCAAAAACGAATTGCTGGCGAAATTCTCGCGCCTCGAAAAGGAGATGAAAAACCTACGCACTTCGCTGGAGTGACTGGTGTCGGATGTGCCGATAACTCCTATTTTTACCGGCGTCGATATCGGGGCATCGATGAAAAGGATGCGATAAAAGCACCCTACCCTATCGACACTCCGACTGCATGACCAATCCACTGCTCATCACCATTTGCAGCATTCTGCTGATCGCTTACCTGTTTGATCTCACAGCCCGGCGTACTCGCATCCCATCCGTCCTGCTCTTTTTGGCCTTAGGATTAGGAGTCCGGGGGATAACCGAATCCTTCAATATCGAAGTGCCGTCCATGCATCCGATACTTCCCGTATTCGGAACCATCGGACTTATCCTCATTGTCCTGGAGGGCTCCTTAGAGCTGGACTTGAACCGAAAGAAACTTCCCTTAGTCTGGAAGTCCTCCCTCATGGCGCTACTGCCCATTCTTTTGTTGGCAGGAGGCATGACTTGGGTATTGCATCAATATTTCGCTGTACCGGTAATGACCGGTATCGCCAACGCTCTGCCCTTGTCCGTCATCAGCAGTGCCATCGCCATACCTACGGCCCAACAACTTCCTGAACATCACCGAGAATTCGTCACCTACGAGAGCAGCCTTTCCGACATCTTCGGCGTCATCCTTTTCAATTTCATCACGCTGAATGATTCCTTGAATGCCGGTGCATTCCTCGGATTCGGTATCAACCTGATCCTGATGCTCATCATCACCGTAGTGGCTACTCTGTTGCTTACTCTTATACTCAGCCGGATTCAACACCGAATCAAATACCTCCCCATACTCTTGATGGTGATCTTGGTTTATTCCGTAGCGAAAATATACCACTTGCCGGCCCTGATTTTCGTACTGATTCTGGGAATCGTATTGGGCAATGCCAAAAGGCTGATCCGTTTCGATTTTGTGGCTGCATTCCGACTCGACCGTTTACAAACGGAAGTGCACCGTTTTCACGAACTCACCACCGAATTCGCCTTCCTGATCCGGGCTACCTTTTTCATTCTGTTCGGATACCTGCTCGACCGCGCCGACCTGATGCAGACAGATACCCTGTCGTGGTCGCTCTCCATCACCGCAACGATATTCGTAATTCGTGCGGTATTTTTGGTCGTCCTTCGGTTGCCACTCATGCCGTTACTGTTCGTAGCTCCTCGCGGTTTGATTACTATCCTGCTATTCGTTTCCATCCCCGCTACGCTTCAATACGAAGGAATCAACAGAACCCTGATCACACAAGTAATCGTCCTCACCGCCGTAATCCTCATGGCGGGAACTATGGCTTCGCGAGGAACTAAAGCATCAGCGCTTTCGCAGGGTACGCCAAGCGAACCCGAGACTCGTTAAACTTAATATACCGGCAGCCAGAAACGGTGCGCCCGGGAAATAGGTCGAGGCATCCGCCCTAGTAAACGCAAAGAAAAGCCACGTCATGAATAGAGGTCCGACAATGGATGTCAGACTAATGACACTGGTGAGTGCCCCCTGTAGTTCCCCTTGTTCATTGGGCGGTACGCGACCTGACATGATTCCTTGTAGCGCCGGCCCGGCAATTCCCCCCAGCGAAGAGGGAATCATAAACGCAAACATCATCCATCCCTTGGTAGCGAAGGCAAAAAGAATGAACGTCACGCCATAAAAAGCCAGACCGACATAAACAGCACGCGTTTGTCCCAACGCAGGCAGTATCTTACGGATAAGTCCACCTTGCACAATCGCAATAGTGAGCCCCACAAAACCAAGCGAGTATCCCACCCACGTTTCGTTCCATCCGAACTTTTCCATGGTGTAGTAGGTCCACGTCGATTGGTTGGCATGTCCGGCGATGTAAATAAGAATGAAAGGAATGAGCATACCGATAACGATGGGGTAGCGACGCAGGTGTCGCAACGAACCAATCGGATTGGCCCTGCTCCAATCAAACGGACGGCGGTTGGCCGTTGACAAGGATTCCGGTAGAATGAAAAATCCGTACAACGCGTTGGCCAAGGCGAGTGCGGCGGCGAAGAAAAATGGAATACGAGGCCCGAAGTGACCCAAGAGGCCTCCGATGACCGGCCCGATGATGAACCCGAGGCCGAAGGCAGCACCGAGTAAACCGAAATTCTGTGCCCGCTTTTCGGGCGTGCTGACGTCAGCGATATACGCGCCCGCTGTCGTAAAACTCGCACCGGTGATTCCGGCGATAATACGACCGACAAAGAGCCATGACAACGTCGGGGCAAAACCCATCAGCAGGTAATCCAGACTGAATCCCAACAGAGATAACAAAAGCACGGGGCGTCGACCGAACCTATCGCTGAGTCCACCGATAATCGGCGAACAAAGAAACTGCATCGAAGCATATGCGAAGGTGAGAAAACCACCGTAGCGCGAAGCATCGGCAATCGTACCACCGTGCACCTCACGAATCAACGCCGGCAACACGGGAATGATGATACCCAACCCAATTACATCGATAAGCAAGGTGATGAAAATGAATGTCAACGCTTTGCGTGAGCCCTGTTCCGCCATACCACAAATCAACGGATTTGTTTTGAGGTAAACTATTGTCGGACCATTTACGGATATTTGTACCCCGAGAACACCATGGATCCCCGGCACCTTTCCATCGAATCTTTTTCCTACGACTTACCGGAAGAGAAGATCGCGTTTCATCCGTTGAAGGAACGCAGCGCCAGTAAACTGTTGGTGTATCAAAACGGAGGTATTGAAGAGTCTATCTTTCAACGCATCGGTCAGTGGCTAAGACCCGGCGATCGCTTGGTGTTCAATGAGACCAAAGTGATTCATGCGCGGCTTCGGTTTCAGCGACCGACAGGAAGTGTGATTGAGATACTATGCTTAGAACCAGCCGACCGACTAGACCCTTCGCTTGCCTTACAACAGCAAGGGCGTTCTTCGTGGAAAGTGATGATCGGAAACAGAAAGCGATGGAAAGAACAACTACTTACGTTGGCTTTTACGCTTGCCGAGGAGACCATGACCTTGACGGCCGAGTGCACCGGCGAAGAGGTAGTCACCTTTACGTGGGATGACCGCTATACCTTTTCCGAGGTGATCGAGGCGGTCGGAGAACTTCCCCTCCCACCCTACTTGAATCGAGATGCCGAAGAACAGGATGAAATGCGTTATCAGACCGTGTATGCAAAACACGATGGATCGGTGGCGGCACCGACAGCCGGGCTTCATTTCACCGATGCCTTGCTGGACGAGTTGAACAAGAACGGCATCCGGTTCTCATCGCTTACGCTTCATGTCGGAGCCGGAACATTCAAGCCGGTAAAAAGCGAAACGATGGAAGGGCATTCGATGCACGAAGAGAAAATCGTAGTGAGCCGAACTACCGTCGTTGAACTGATGGATCAGTTGAAAAACAGCGAACGCATCATCGCCGTGGGGACCACGTCGTTGCGCACGTTGGAGAGTCTTTATTGGATGGGCGTGAAAAGCATGACCGGAAACGATCCTTCTCTTTTGGAACAATGGTTCGCTTATGATTATTCCGGTCCTCTTCCTACTTCGATGGAAGCACTGAGTGCTTTGTTGGATTTCATGGAAGTGCGGAACCTGTCATCGTTCGAAGCGTTTACTCGGTTGTTGATCTCGCCGGGGTTTCGTTTCCACATCGTCGACGGACTTATCACCAATTTCCATCAACCGGGAAGCACCTTGCTGCTGCTGGTAGCGGCCTGGACCGGTAGTGACTGGCGTGCCATCTATGATTTTGCATTGAACGCCAATTTCCGATTTTTGAGTTACGGCGACAGCTCGTTGCTTTTCCGCCGCGGTCAATGACTACCGCCTGAGGGAGCGGGAGCTTTACGTTTGAATTTTTGCAGGTAGAGCAACGGAATACAACAGAGAAAAAATACACCGGTGATCCAGAAGGCATCCATGTAACTGAGCAGAAACGTCTGACGCAGCACGGCACCATCGAGCGCTTTCATGGCAGCCTGTTGCGCTTCGATCAGGTTCATTCCTTTGGCCATCATTCCCTGTTTGATCTGCTCTATACGAGCAGAACTTTCCGGATCAAACATCGATGTATTCTCTACCAATCGCGTACGGTGAAGGCCTTGGCGAAGGTGCAACAGGGTGGTGATGATGGCCACCCCGAACGACCCTCCCAGCTGGCGCATCATATTGTTCAGCCCTGTTCCCTGTCCGATGTCTTTAGGCTCCAAGGACGACAATGCTAGTGTTGTGAGGGGAACGAACAACAGACTCAGTCCAATTCCTCTGAAAATCAAAGGGAGGTAAAAATCCGATTCTCCCGAGTTGAGTGTGGAACGAGACATCAGCCACGTGAAGAGAAAGAAGAAAAAGAAACCGAACGTGGCTAGTATTTGTGGAGGAACACCCCGCTGCAGCATCTTACCGATCATCGGCATCATGAATATCGTACACAAGCCACCCGGAATGAGCAGCATACCGGTCTGCTGAGCGGAGAATCCCAGCAGATTCTGGCAGAATACCGGGAAGATGAAAACAGAACCGAAAAGTCCGAAACCAAGAATAAAGGTCGTCACCATGCCGATGGCCAGCGAACGGTTTTTCAGGATACGTAGATTCACCACAGGATGAGGCGTAGTCCACTCCC
>CAYWDY010000009.1:5697-6233 GCA_964455985.1 uncultured Flavobacteriales bacterium | reverse complement strand
CGGATGATGAACGCCACTATTCCCACTACGGCTATGACGGAAAGGTAGATGATATAGTCCGTCTCGAACCAATCTTCAGTTTCGCCGCGTTCCAGTACGAACTGCAGCGAGCCTACACCGAGCGTAAGCAGAAATATTCCCCACCAGTCCACGGATCCGGACCGGTTGGTAGCGGGATATGGTGGAATGTAGGTCAACGTGAGAAGCATGGCAATCACGCCGAGTGGCAAATTCACGAAGAAGACCCAAGGCCAAGCAAAGTGATCGGTGATGTAGCCTCCCAGTGTCGGTCCTAACGTCGGTCCGAGGACAACTCCCAAACCGAAGATGGCGGTAGCCATTCCTAGTTTTTCTTTCGGCCAGGTTTCAATGAGGATTGCCTGAGCCGTGCCCAATAGTGCGCCGCCGCCTACTCCTTGAATGAATCGGAAAATGATGAGCTCCCAAATGTTGTGTGCATTCCCACAGAAGAAAGAGGAAATGGTAAAAATGGCGATGGAGAAAACGAAATAGTTGCGTCGTCCGAATCGTGCACC
>CAYWDY010000009.1:4299-5687 GCA_964455985.1 uncultured Flavobacteriales bacterium | reverse complement strand
GAGCCATCCGGACATAGGTAGAATGATGACATTGGCAATGGCATAAGCGGTGACGACCCAACCCACATCGGCAAGTGTGGCGCCGAGGTTACCCATGATCTGAGGCAAGGATACGTTCACCACCGTGGTGTCGATGAGCTCCAGCAAAGCAGCCATGACAACCGTACCGGTGATGATCCAGCGTCGGGAGACGGAAGTTTCCATAGCGGTATTAGTCCGTATGAACAGCGACTCGTACACTCATACCGGGGTGCAGCATGCCGACAGCTTCGTGTTCCAATAAGTTGATGCGTACCGGAATCCGCTGAACGACCTTCACGTAATTACCCGTAGCGTTATCCGGCGGAAGCAGACTGAATCGCGCTCCCGTGGCCGGTGCGAATGAATACACTGATCCCTGAAAAATACGATCGGGATAGGCATCCACCTTGACATCGACAGGCTGGCCTTTTTTCAGGGCGCCGACCTGTGTCTCTTTGAAATTCGCAGTGACATATACGTTAGTATCCGAAACGATAGAGAACAGTGGGCTTCCTGCATTCACCAATTGTCCGATCTGAATATTCTTTTTAGAAGCGATACCGGAAACGGGAGCTATGACGGTGGCATAACTCGACTGTAGCCAGGAAAAATCATAATCTGCCTGTCGGGCGAGTACGCTGGCGTGAGCGACATGCACAAGAGCTGCCTCTTTCTGTCGGTTGGCGGTGATTACCTGGACTTCGGCTGCTTCTTTTTCGGATTTCGCGGCATCGAACTGTTGAGCCGTACCGGCACCCGACTGCTGAAGGTTTTTAATCCGGTCGAAATCCTGGCCTGCGCGCCACAGCCGGATCTTGGCGGCATCGATAGCTGATTCCGCCGTGTGAAGATCGGCGCGGGCTTTCTCCACAGCGGCCGTGGCTACGTCTTCGTTGGCGCGGGCGATGTCCACTTGGGTTTCAGCTTGACGAACCTTTAAGTCAAGGTCCCGTCTGTCGATGGTGATGAGGGTGTCGCCTTTTGTGACAGGTTGATTTTCCTCGAAGCGGACTGACTCGATGTATCCGGCGACACGCGACAGTACGGGAGAAATGTCAGCATCGAGCTGAGCATCATCCGTCTCTTCGTGATTTCTTGCGTATAACATCTTGGACACGACCCAATATCCCAGGGAGGCGACGAATAAGAGTAGCAGGATCCGCAACACCATCTTCTTTTTAGTAGGTGCTGCCGGGTTGGGTTTATGGGTTTCCATGGGCGGAAGGTATGAGTAAGTGTTGTTTAAGTAATGATATGAGATGAACCACTACGCGTTCCCTAAGCGAAAGCAGTCCACTGAGATCATCGCCGACTTTCTGGCCCAGCATGCGTTGGTGCATCTGCGGCGAAGAGGTGATCAGTTGTGT
>CAYWDY010000009.1:0-4289 GCA_964455985.1 uncultured Flavobacteriales bacterium | reverse complement strand
ATGGTGAGATCGATATCGACTTCGCGAAAGCGCCCCTGTTCTACGCCATCTTGCAGGATACGGCGCATTTCGCTGACGTTCCGCATCAGCAGTTCGGTAATGTTGGCTTGCAGCCCCGGTCGGCACTGCAATGTCACTTCGCGGAATAAGATCCGGTTGAAACGGGGTTGACCGAGTAATCGATCGACATACAGGCGAACCAATTCCTCCAACCGTTTTTCCGGATCGGTGAAACGGGCTTGAAGATCGACCATCCGCTCGCGGGTGATACGGGTCCGTTCTTCCACGAGCGCTTCGAACAATTTCTCCTTGGAGCCGAAATAATAGGAAATCATGGCCAGGTTCAACCCGGCCTCTTTGGCCAGCATTCGGACGGAAGTGCCTTCGTAACCGTTTTCAGCAAACAGCAGCTCGGCTTTCTCCAACAATAGTTCCCGTCGACTCATGACGGCAAAAATAGGCCAATAATTAATCAATCAAACGTTTGTTTAGTTTTTTAATATATTGAAATACAATACTATAATACAATTAACACCTGAGGCGCTCGAGACGATGCAAACAATCCCGTCCGTTGGACTAAACCCGTACCCGCAGCATATGTAGCCATTGAGCACCCGACACCGTGCGAAACCCCGAAACGAAGGTTTCAGAAGCCCGATTATCGGCCTATCGGAATGTGGGTAAATGAGGGAAAAAAGACCTTCAAATTCACCTGAAAATCCGGGATAAATGCCTCTCAAAAGCGTAAATTAGGCGTCCCGTTTCGACACCTCCTACGGGACCTACTTACGCATGGAACATCACGATCTCCCCTCCGACTATTTTCCGATGGTCATTCAGTTGGTGGTAGCCTTGGGCTTCATCGTTACCACGATGGTCGCCACCCACTTGCTAGGCCCAAAGCGTAAATCCAAAATCAAACTCGAATCCTTTGAATGCGGTATCGAATCGCAAGGCAATGCGCGGATACCGTTTTCCATCAAATACTTCCTCGTCGCCATCCTGTTCGTACTCTTCGACGTCGAGGTCATCTTCATGTACCCTTGGGCCGTCAATTTCAAAGAACTTGGAACCACCGGCATACTTGAAATGTTATTCTTCATGGTTCTCCTGCTCACCGGCTTCTATTACATCATCCGGAAAGGCGCCCTCAAGTGGGAGTGATCAACTCATCCATCGGTAAATCACACATGTCAGACTTCCTATCCTCCCCGAACGTCGAAATCGCAAAAACGCCCCCGGGTTACGAGGGCCCCGGTTTCTTTGCCACCACCCTGGACAAAGCCGTCGGTCTTGCCCGCAAGAATTCCCTGTGGCCGTTGCCCTTTGCGACCTCTTGTTGCGGCATTGAATTCATGGCCACCATGGCCTCGCACTACGACTTCGCCCGCTTCGGTTCCGAACGACTCAGTTTTTCACCCCGACAGGCCGACTTGCTCATGGTGATGGGAACCATCTCAAAAAAAATGGCTCCTGTACTTCGTCAGGTGTACGAACAAATGGCTGAACCACGTTGGGTCCTTTCCGTGGGTGCCTGCGCCTCCAGCGGAGGTATTTTTGATACCTACTCCGTTCTGCAAGGCATCGACCACATCATTCCGGTGGATGTGTACGTACCCGGCTGTCCGCCGCGTCCCGAACAGATCATCGACGGCGTTCTTAATATCCAGAAACTCGTGGGAAGCGAGTCGTTGCGTCGTCGGAATTCTCCTGAATACAAACAACTCCTCGCCTCATACGGCATCGAATAACGAATCATGGAAAAACCAACCATCGACCAGGTCATTGCGGTATTGCAGGAGAAATTCGGCGCAGCCATCCTCTCCATCGAAACCGCTTATGATTTCAAGGTGATTCACCTGCCCAAGGATCGTATAAAAGAAGTCATGCATTTCCTTTATTACCACGACCTCTTTCCGTTTCAATACCTCACCACCCTCTGCGGATTGCATTTTCCGCAGGAAGCCAAACCGTTCGGCGTGATGATCCAGACTCATTGTCTGACACACAATCTGCGCCTGCGCTTCAAATCCTTTACCACGGCTGACGACCTGTTGTATGAAACGTTGACCGATATCTTCCCCGCCGCCAATTGGATGGAGCGGGAAACCTTTGACTTCTTCGGCATCCGATTCGCCGGACATCCTAACCTCACCCGCATCCTGAATCTTGAAGACATGGATTATCATCCGATGCGTAAGGAATATCCGATCGAAGATGCAACCCGTTACGACAAGGATGACACGCTGTTCGGACGTAAGCCTGCCGCTTACGACCGCAAACGATTAGAAACACGATGATGACCGACGCTACCGCTTCTGCCGAAAAAAAGGAGTATTCGACGCTGAATCTCGGGCCTACGCACCCGGCGACTCACGGCATCTTCCAGAATGTGCTGACCATGGACGGCGAAATCATCGTCGATGCCGTTCCTACCATCGGTTATATCCACCGCGCTTTTGAAAAGCTCGCCGAACACAAGCCCTTTTACCAGATCACCCCGATCACCGATCGCCTGAATTACTGTTCCTCACCCATCAACAACATGGGCTGGCACATGACGGTCGAAAAACTGATCGGCGCCGAACTGCCCAAGCGTGTCGAATACATGCGCGTGATCGTCATGGAGCTGGCGCGTATCGCCGACCATATCATCTGCAACAGCGTTATCGGTGTCGACACCGGCGCGATGACCGGATTTCTTTACGTCTTCCAATGGCGTGAATTCATCTATGAGATCTACGAAGAACTGTGTGGTGCACGACTGACGACAAACGTGGGCCGTATCGGTGGTTTCGAACGCGACTTCAGTGAAACGGCATGGAAAAAAATCCGCCACCTGCTTCAGGAACTTCCTAAGGGGCTGAAAGAATTCGAGGCACTTCTCGTCCGTAACCGTATTTTCATGGACCGCACGATCAATTGCGGACCCATCTCCGCGGAGCGCGCGTTGGCCTTCAGTTTCAGCGGACCGAACCTGCGGGCTGCCGGTGTGGACTATGATGTCCGCGTGATGAATCCTTATTCCTCGTACCAGGATTTCGAATTCGAAATCCCTGTGGGGACACAAGGAGACACGTACGACCGTTTCATGGTCCGTCAGGAAGAGATGTGGCAGAGCCTGAGCATCATTCGCCAGGCGTTGGATAAACTGGATGCGATGGCTGACAAGACCTCCTTCCACGCTGACGTGCCCAGCTTCTACCTCCCTCCCAAAGAGGAAGTGTACAACAACATGGAAGCCCTGATCTACCACTTCAAGATCGTCATGGGAGAAACCGATGTACCCAAAGGAGAAGTCTACCATTGCGTAGAGGGCGGTAACGGCGAACTGGGTTTCTACCTCGTAAGCGACGGCGGTCGTCAACCGCTGCGGTTGCATTTCCGTCGTCCGTGCTACATCTACTACCAAGCCTATCCTGAAATGATCAAAGGAAGTCTGCTGAGTGACGCCGTACTGACCATGAGTTCCATGAATGTGATTGCCGGTGAATTGGATGCCTGATCACTTTGAAACAAGCATGAGTAAAAAACAAACCCGATGAATAACATCCGATTCAGCGATGAGTCCCTTGCGTTGGTCCAACAGATGATCAAACGCTATCCCGAAGGACGCCAGAAATCCGCGCTGATACCTGTACTTCACATCGCGCAAGCCGAATTCGACGGCTGGCTTTCACCAAACGTGATGGACTATGTGGCTTCGTTGCTGAACATCCAGCCGGTGGAAGTGTATGAGGTCGCCTCGTTCTATTCCATGTTCAACCTGAAACCGGTCGGCAAGTGTGTCATCGAGGTGTGTCGCACCAGCTCATGCTGGCTGCTCGGCGCCGAGGATGTCATCCGCCATCTGGAAAATAAACTCAACATACGTGTCGGTGAGACTACCGCTGACGGCATGTTCTCCTTGAAATCGGTCGAGTGTCTCGGATCATGCGGCACTGCACCGATGATGCAGGTGGGCGCGGACTATTACGAGAACCTGACATTACAGAAAGTGGACCAGCTGGTCGATCGTTTCCGTCACGACGGCAAACGAAAATCATATACGGATTCACCCGAATCACGAACGAACTAAGCCATGGGAAAGAAACTGTTGTTGGAACACGAAAACGTTCCCGGTATACAATCCTACGATGTCTATCGTAAGCAAGGTGGCTATCGCTCGGTCGAAAAAGCCTTGAAAGAACTTTCTCCCGAAGCCATCGTGGAGGAAGTCAAGAAATCCGGATTGCGCGGACGCGGTGGCGCCGGCTCGGCGTCCATGCGTCGCGAGAAGTGGGTGCCGA
>CAYWDY010000008.1:0-20479 GCA_964455985.1 uncultured Flavobacteriales bacterium | reverse complement strand
AAGAGTACCATGATCAGCAACGACACTAATGTCGCTTGACCGGATTTGATCTGACCAGCGCGTTGCTTTACCTCGAGTAATGCCGGAATCGATCCGATGATGTCGATCACGGCAAAGAGAATCGTGGAAACCGTTAGTATGTCCTTGAGTCGTAATTCAGGCACGGCACAAAGGTGGTTTATCGTTCCTTAGTATGTTACTGGGGGAACGGCGAGTTTTACACGGACATTCAAACCGTGTCCACTGCACTTGCTATTTCCGGGTATCACTGGTTACTGCATGAATACCTTCTGATGGTAGACCGCACCCCCTATCCTCACCTCGACTTGCAATACCCCCACGGGAATATCAAGGGACAATCGAACTACAGAAAGATCGTTCGTGGTAGACGCCGGGATCACGGTGCGACCTAATACATCGTAAACGTTGACTGTCATCGGTCCTTGTAACACCTGTCCCCGATCGATGATCAACTGATGCTGATTGGCAAATACTTTGACTCCATCCAACGGCTTATCATTCACGCCCGTGGAGGTAACCGTCAATGAAACCGAGTAAGTCACTTGACATCCGGTAGTCGAGGTAGTCGTTAGTGTCACCGTGTAGTTACCATCAGCCGCATACACATGAGTCGGATCCTGAAGCGTCGACGTATTTCCATCTCCGAAATCCCACAAATAACCGGTAGCCGCCACCGACGTATTGGTGAATTGAACCGACAGGCCATTGCTGCTCTCGGTGAAGGAAGCCGTGAGTGGCTCCACATCAACTTGTACAACCGCAGGAGCGCTGAGACAAGGAAGCTCTTGAACTTCCCAATCGTAAACATAGTAGTAATAAATTGCCGGGTTGGTGGTCGAGTTGGAAGCAGTAATGCTGAGCAATCCGTTGATCGTATAAGGATACGAAGCACCGGTATTATTACGATATAAATTAGACCCTGCCGTTACGCCCAGTTGATAATTGCCCGTTACTGGCATATCGACATTCAACGTGACACGAGATTGACCGGAAGGAACAAAAATATTCCTGGACTCCATCAGTGTTCCATTTCCATTGTACAAATTAAACGTGCGATTGGCTGCTCCTGATGCATCTACCCAAACCGAAACGATCCGGGCCGGTGCATAGGTCGTGAACAGCTGTTTTCCTTCAAACGTGGTGTTGTGATAACCGCCGCCGCCAAAAGCGTTGTTGACCGGACCTACGTGTTGGATAGGAGTAGGAATGAATTGTCGAACGGAATACGAGGTGTTGGACGTGATCGCGGGAGTAGTAAATACACTTCCATTGCCTACCTGATTACCTGTCGCATCGTACCAGGCCGCGTCATATCCGCTCAACAGGATAGCGGTCAACGTGGTGCTGTCGCCCTGACAAACCACAAAATTGCTTCCAAGAGAAGGCGCCGGATCATTCGTTACTGAGATATAACCGTTACGAAGTAATGTGTCTGAACCGATCGTGTTCGTGACCACCAACGTCACCGCATAGGTCCCCGGCTGTGTGTACACGTGTACCGGATTTTGAATGGACGACGTGGATCCATCGCCAAAATCCCATTGCCATGACTGCGCGATATTCGTAGAAAGATCCGTGAATCGTACGGTACCGAAACACGTGGTGGTGACATCCGCCGTGAAATCAGCTACTGGTGCAGCGGTAGGATTCTGGCAGAAGGAAGGAAGCGTGAAATCCGCTGTCTCATCACCTGCAGTCTGGGCACTTCCCTGATCAGCGTTGGCACCCATACCTCGACGTGCAAAGGCTTCCCAGATCAAACACTTGTGGATACCACCGTATAGGTTATCGTCAGCCGTGAGAATAGCATCGCGTGCATCCAAAAAGCCAGGACCGCAAGGTTGAAGCTTCATGCCTTCCATGACCAACTTCAAGGCGATGTTATTTCCGGAAGTACCGTTGATCCAATCCGGATCGAATCCGAAATTATCGATCAGTGTCCACGTCATGTCCCATAACGTCTGGCACCAAATCTCACCGATGTCGTGGACTTCAGAACTGAGCGCCAGGTCGGCATAGGTCTGCGGATTGATACTCATGTCCGTCGAATAAGGATATCGGCGGATGCCGCTTCCGGAAGTGGGTTCGCTCAACGCATACGTTCCGATTCCTCGGGCCGCTGAACCCTGATCGCCTGCCTTAATGGTAAATACCAGCGCGAACCAATCACTCCAGCCTTCGCCGCCCTGTTCACCATTATTAAGGCAATTGGAGTTGTTCGGTCCACCCGTCAAACGGTTTGAAACACCATGGCCGAATTCGTGCGCAACGATTCCGTTGTCAAGCGATCCATCCAAATCCTGAACAACTACTGCGGGAGGGTTCAACGTAGCATTGATCACACCGCCTGTACTTAACACCGTTTTCAATAGATTGCCGTCAGCCTGAGAAATCATGACGGCAGGAATGCCAGAAGTTCCTGTGCCTCCCATGGAAATCGGAGAGCCGGCCTGGTTGTTAATGACAACCACTGCTACGGCTCCCGCCGCCTCCGCCGTGTTCACTTTTTGAATGAAGGTGCACGTGCCCCGATCTATGACAACAATCTTACCGCTCAACTGTGCTGCATTCAGAATATTGTCACAACCATCCGAGGCCGGAGCGACATCATCGTTGATCAACACCATATCCGCCGTGATAGGCGCCGTAATGGTCGGACCGAAACCGGCTTGGATGGCCGTATAATTTCCGGCTACGGATGAGGGAGTATTGACCTGCAGATCGGCGGCTGATCCGCCAGACCACAGATACATCTGCATACGGCCGTTTTGACCGTCATCCGGTGTGGAGAAGTTGGCGTTGTTGGTTCCTCCGCCGTCCTGACATTCGGCCATGACATAGTCAGTTCCTGAGCCCTGACTGGAATAATTGGTTTGTTGGAAGTTCCCTCCCGCTTCGTCGAATCCGTAGTGGAACAGAACATCGTGAACCCAGTTGTTCACGTAGAAAAGATTGGTAAGCGAAGCATCCAAATAGGAAGAAGGAGCCTGTGAAAAGTTAACTGGAAAATCAAAGTTCATTGTAGCGCCACCGTCGGCCGAAGTACCCGGAGCATCCTGATTGGCGATGTCATCGTAGGCGTGAACGTTGTTGCCCTGTGTCGTGGTGAACTCGTCCCCGGGTTGTCCGTTGGTGTCATGCCACCCGTACGGAGAAGCTGTCGCATCCGCGGGATTGGAAAGCAATACGCGCGGACCGAAAGAGGGTGCTTCCGTGGGGAAAGCGTAGACATTATAAACAGGTAAGGCTTGGGGGGCAGTTGCAGCGTGCGAGGCAGTCGTTGAAGTTCCACTTGCATTCGATGATATAGCGGGAGCACCAAAATCACACTGAACGGTCCAGTCGTTCTTTTCCAAAAATCGTCCGGTCTGCGCATCAAAACGTAGGTTCCACCAATGGTCTGACCCACGAGGAGCGATGTTTACATTCCAAGCCAGCATCACTTTTTCTTTCACGGGAAGATAGACCAACGTGACCTGTACCGGCTCTGCGGACACCTCTGCGTAGGAGAAAATGCACCGGTCCAACTCTTTCACTTCTTGCGTAAGCTGAGGACGCGAAGTGGACTTCATGCCTACGTAGTCCATTGCTATAGCGATGGCTTCTGCAGGTTGTACGGCAGGACGTGTGCCGTTCGCTTTCTGATCGAGATCAGAAATGAATCGGGAAGCAAAAGAAATCACCTGGCCTTCGCGAATCGCCATTGCACTCACAGCATTGAACACGCGTACGCCTTTTTGCACCTGCTGCAGGTAGGCATAGGTGGTGTGAGTATTTTGATTCGAGTAGATATCGCTTACCTCCCACTGCTGCACATCGGCTGGTGAAAGACCGAATTCAGTAGCGTGCTTTTCCAAATACGATTGGATGATTGGACGCAACGACTTCGCTTGAGCGACTTGTTCTGTCGTCAATGTACCAAAGCGGTTCTCCGCTTGAAGATGAAGTGTGTTCACCAGGCAAGAAAACAGGATGAACAGCGTGATTCGGATATTCATAGTGATAGGTTTAGCAGGGAAAAGGTCGATAATAAATGGATACGATTCAATGATTCGCTTCGATGTTAAGACGAATTAACGTCTTAAAGAGATGCAACAAAAAAGGGGAGTGTTAGTTACACTCCCCCATAATGATAAAATCAAGTTGGATTAACCGTTCAGGGCTTCTGCACCGGCGACGATTTCGAGAATCTCCCCGGTAATGGCAGCCTGACGGGCCTTATTATACGACAAACGTAAGTCACGTAACAGCTCTCCAGCATTGTCCGTCGCTTTGTTCATCGACGTCATACGGGCTCCATGTTCGGAAGCATGGGAATCCAGAATCGCTTTGTAAAGCTGAACCTTGATGGCTTTAGGAATAAGGTCAAGCACCAACTGTTCTTTTTCGGGCTCGAATATATAGTCGTTTACCGTTGCCTTAGAGCCGGCTGCCGGAGGCACGATGGGCAGCATTTGCTCCACCATCACATTCTGAACCGCAGCATTCTTGAACTGGTTATAGACGATGACCACCTTGTCGTAGGCGCCACTCTTGAATTCAGTCATGACAGATGCGGCGACAGCAGACACGTTTTCAAAAGTCAATGACGTGTAGAGATCATTATGCTGGCCGGCGAAAATGGCACTATTCTTAGAAAAGAAATCGGATGCCTTCTTCCCGATACACAAGACTTTGGCATTTCCGGCCTTGGCTTGCGTAGCATAGTCTTCTCGCAGCAAGCGGTTCACCGTGCGGATGATATTGGAGTTGAAGGCTCCGCACAAACCACGATTGGAATTGATGGCAACGATCAACACTTTTTCCACCGGACGCACTTTGGCAAAGTCACCGCCAGAGTTTCCGTCGAGTGTACCGGAGATGTTCTCCATGATATCACGAAGCTTAGCGGCATACGGACGCATCATGAGGATGGCATCCTGAGCACGACGCAACTTGGCAGCACTCACCATCTTCATGGCCTTGGTGATTTGCTGGGTTGAGTTGACCGAAGCGATTCGGTTACGGACTTCTTTAAGGTTAGCCATGGAAACGCTATTAATTCAGAATTCTGAATTAAAAATTCAGAATGGTGGTTTTTACAGGAGTCGATTTATAACGTGCGGTATTCTCCATATAATTCTGAATTCTGCATTCTGAATTCAGAATTACTTGTTATGCTTTGTATTTTGACGTGAGCTCCTTGGCTGCTTTTTCCAGAACAGAAGTCACGCTGTCGTCAATGACGCCTTTGCGTAACGTGTCCAACGTGGATTTGTGCTGAGCGTCCAACAGGGCCAGGTATTCGGATTCGAATTCCCGGACGCGGTTTACTGGAACATCACGCAGCAAATTGCGGGTACCCAAGTAAATTATGGCGATCTGCTTTTCTACCGTCAACGGAGAGTACTGGCCCTGCTTCAGGATTTCCACGTTGCGGGAGCCTTTATCCAAGGTGGCTTTGGTGGCCGCATCCAGGTCGGAACCGAACTTGGCAAACGCTTCCAGCTCGCGGTATTGCGCCTGGTCAAGCTTCAACGTACCGGCTACTTTCTTCATCGATTTGATCTGGGCGTTTCCTCCTACGCGGGATACGGAGATACCTACGTTGATAGCAGGACGTACACCGGCGTTGAAGAGGTTGGCTTCCAAGAAAATCTGTCCGTCGGTGATGGAAATCACGTTGGTCGGAATGTAGGCAGATACGTCACCGGCCTGCGTTTCGATGATGGGCAATGCGGTCAAAGATCCGCCGCCTTTCACTTTTCCTTTCAACGACTCAGGAAGGTCGTTCATCTGAGCAGCGATAGCATCCGAGTTGATGACTTTAGCGGCGCGCTCCAAGAGGCGGGAGTGCAGGTAGAATACGTCACCCGGATACGCTTCACGTCCGGGAGGACGACGCAACAGCAGGGATACTTCACGGTAAGCGACAGCCTGTTTGGACAAGTCATCGTATACGATCAGGGCCGGACGTCCAGTATCGCGGAAGTATTCCCCGATAGCGGCACCGGCCATCGGTGCGAAGAACTGCATTGGCGCCGGATCGGAAGCCGAAGCGGAAACTACAACCGTATAAGGCATAGCACCGGCTTCTGTCAAGGTCTTTACGATCTGAGCTACCGTAGATCCTTTTTGACCGATAGCGACATAGATACAATATACAGGCTGACCGCGTTCGAAGAATTCTTTTTGGTTGATGATGGTGTCGATGGCGACAGCTGTTTTACCGGTCTGACGGTCACCGATGATCAATTCGCGCTGACCGCGACCGATCGGAATCATCGCGTCAACAGCCTTGATACCGGTTTGTAACGGCTCGTTTACAGGCTGACGGTAAATAACCCCGGGGGCTTTACGCTCCAGTGGCATTTCGAGCAACTCACCGGTGATCGGTCCTTTGCCGTCGATGGCATTACCGAGCGTATCGACAACGCGACCCAACATACCCTCGCCCACTTTGATGGAAGCGATCTTTCCGGTACGCTTGACCACGTCACCTTCCTTGATGTCCGTCGATTTGCCCAACAATACGGCTCCGACGTTGTCTTCTTCCAGGTTCAATACGACGCCACGGAGACCGTTATCGAATTCGATGAGCTCGCCTGACTGTACACGCGTAAGTCCGTAGATACGGGCGATACCGTCACCGACCTGCAATACGGTACCCACTTCTTCGAGTTCCTTTTCGGTCTTGAATCCTGCCAATTGCTGACGAAGAATCGCGGAAACTTCGTCGGGTCTTACTTCTGCCATGATGGTATTTTATTTTTAGGTATTGTAGTTTAAAATGGAATCAGTTTTTGCGGATGTACGGGTTAGCGCTGAACTCACGCGTCAACTTGCGCAGTTCAGAGGAAACACTGGCGTCATATTGCTTGTCGCCCATACGTAATACGAAACCGCCGATGAGCTTGGGGTCTACTTTCTCCACCAGCTCCACTTCGGATTTCACGCTGTCCCGTACCAGCTCGTAAACCAGCTTACGCAGGTTATCGTCCAAACCGACAGCCGATATCACCGTGGCGCTCTCGATGCCTTTGGACTTCTTATACTGGGCAACGAATTCTTTGGCTATGCCAGCCAGGTGGGATTCGCGACCCTTACGGGTAAGAATGTCGAAAAACGCCGACGACATCCGGGAAACGGAAGCGAAGACGGTTTTCAGGATGTTCAGTTTTTTGTCTGTGGCGATGATGGGGTTACCCAACAACATCACGAGATCACGATTGGCTTCACAAACCGAGACCACTTGCTGCATATCGGCATAGACCGTATCCAAGGCACCTTGCTCGCGGGCAAGATCAAGCAGCGACTTGGCGTAACGTTTGGCGACTTTAGTTTCCAGCATGAGGATTGTGTATTGGGAATCAGTTCATGTTGGCATCCTTCAGCATCTGCTGAACAAGCGCCTTCTGTTTTTCATCGTTGGCCAGTTCCGTACGCATGATCTTTTCTGCGATCTGAATGGACATGCTGGCCACTTGGTTTTTCAATTCCGTCAGCGCGGCGTTCTTCTCCGTTTGGATGGTCTCGCGGGCTGCGGCCACCATCTTCTGTCCTTCTTCGTGGGCTTTGTTCTTGGCCTCGGCGATGATGGCGTCTTTGGTGTCACGCGCTTCTTTCAGCATGCGGTCGCGTTCCAAACGGGCTTCCTGCAACAGGCGCTCGTTGTCGGCTTTCAACGAAGCCATCTCTTCACGGGCCTTTTTGGCCGTGTTCAAGGCTTCAGCAATACTGTGCTCGCGGTCGCTGAGCATCTTCAAGATGGGCTTCCAGGCGAACTTCTTGAGGATAAGAAGCAGCGCGAGAAAGGATACGATCATCCAAAAAACAAGACCGATCGCGGGTTGAATGAGTTCCATGGGTAATTTTTTTCGTTTTAATCCGATCCTGAATTAATCTTCGTGATACGGCCAACCGCCGTACCACGAAGATCGAAAGCCGTTAGCTCTTGAACACGACGAGCAGACCGACAACCATCGCGAAGAAGGCAGCGCCTTCCACGAGAGCAGCGGTCAGAATCATGTTGGCGCGGATGTCGCCAGACGCTTCGGGTTGACGAGCGATGGATTCCAGAGCGGAGCCACCGATACGACCGATACCGACGCCAGCGCCGAGAGCGGCGAGGCCGGCACCCAAAGCGGCAACACCGTAGCCGAGACCAAGGTTGCCTGCTTCCAGGAGAATGGATGATAACATAGAGATAGGTATTAAGGGTTAAACGAAATTACAGATCAATGATGGTCGTGGCTATCGTGATGATGTTCTTCTACCGCCGATCCGAAGTAAATCGCAGACAACAGCGTAAAGACGAACGCCTGCAGGAACGCCACTAACAGCTCCAACAGACTCATGAAGATGACGAAGGCGACGGAGAATACCGACACTCCAAAACCGAGGCCGGTGCTCATTTCACCGAAGATGAATATCAGACTGAAGAAAGAGAGCGCGATGATGTGACCCGCCGTGATGTTGGCGAATAGTCGAATCATCAGCACGAAGGGACGAAGGAAAACGCCCAGGATTTCAATCGGGGTCAACAGCACCAATACGCCGGCCGGTACACCGGGCATGGCGAAAATGTGCTGCCAATAGTTTTTGTTGGCGCTGATTGTCGTGATGACAAACGTGAGAATGGCCAACGTCATCGTCACGGCGATGTTACCCGTGACATTGGCGCCGCCCGGAATGATCGGGATAAGTCCCAACAGGTTGTTGATCCAAATGAAAAAGAAAACCGTCAACAGGTACGGCATGTACTTCTCGTATTTCGGTCCGATGCTCGGCTTGGCTACTTCGTCACGGACGAAAACGATCAACGGCTCCACGAACGACTGCATTCCCTTCGGTGCTTGACCCTCGTTGCGGCGATAAGCCTTGGCTACGGAAAGGAACATCCACAACATCAAAAAGACACTGAACAACAAGGCAAAGACATTCTTCGTGATAGAGAAATCATACGTATGCGCCGTCAACTCTTCGTTGACCGTAGCCATGGATGCCGGAACTTCTTCCAGTTCATTCACCGCTACGATTTTCTGTTCCTCCAACATGTATCCGTGACAAGCCATTTCACCGTGATGAAAACCGCTTGACATGAACACCGACAATCCTCGCTCACTGTTGTAAATGATGATGGGAAGAGGAACGGATACCGAATTATGCCCTTCACCGAACAAATGCCAATCGTGTGCATCCGTGATGTGCTCCACGATCATTTTTCCTGCATCAAACTTGGCCGGAGCCTCTTCGTTCGCTTGAGCAGCCGGGGATAAACCCAAAAACAATCCGAGCATGAAAACGCTCAGAAGGCGGCTAATGGTCTTATAATGAGGTACTTGAATCATGTCCAAAGGATTCGTCGGGGGGAAAGAGAGCGCAAAAGTAGGCATTGAAAAGGATAGACCCAAACCCTAATTCCGTTGCCTTTACCACGTCTTATACAACCGCCTGTGGATATTGAGGTAAAAACCTGAAAATCAACGATTCGAAGGATTGCCGGATGAACGCGAATACCGGTAAGCCTGATAGACCTCGAACGCAGTGTAACAGAGGTACTGGACCAAAAACGTAATGGCAAAGGGCAATAAGACCGTTTGGCGGAATAAAACGACGAGAACCAAGACACCAAGGTGAAGGAAAAGCTTCAAGGTGGTCGCTGCCATGTAATACCGGATGAAAGCCGCCGGCTTCCCCCCCGATACGCGGAGCAACCCGTAATGAAACAAGGCTGTCACTACCAGAAAATAGACCGTAACAACACCGAGGTAGGCGAAGCCGCCGCGGGACAAAAACAAGGCGGGAATCGTATACAACACGACGTACAGCGCGAGGCCGAAGACCAGGAGCTGTAACAGATATTTCAAAAAGATGGATTTCATTTATCCCGGTCGATTTTGTCGGTGCGAATGAAATCCCGAAGCGACAGATAGAACGCCGCTGCGATTCCTACGATACTGAGAACGAGTGTGAAAACCGGAAAGCCTAAGCCTAACCCATGATCCAGATAATATCCGCCGAAGGTGAATAACGCCATGATCACGAGCATCTGGATGCCCATGGTCGCGTATTTCATCAGGGATAAATCAGACCGCCGAGCGTTCCTTGGTGGCTCCGGCATTGTCCGCTTGCTTGATGTCCTTGATGACTGGGCCCATGTTGCAGGAGCCGGTGAACGTAGCTCCCACTTCAACCACCAGTTTCCCCGTGACGATATCCCCAATGATGCGGGCAGACGATTTTAAAAACGCCAGCTCAGCCACATTGATCTTCCCTTTGACTGTTCCGGAGAAGTCTGCGTTCTGGCTGTTCACATCACCCTCGATGTTTCCAGTCGCCCCAACGACCACCTTCGCTTTGGAATAGACATTTCCATAAACGGTTCCGTCAATTCGTAAATCACCGGCCGATTTTATGTCTCCTTCGATGACCGTTCCGGCACCGATCAGGTTTATGGATTGTGATGCGGCAACATCCGTGGACTTGCCTTCCAATGCGTTGGGTTTGTTGGGCTTGAACATGTTTGGGTGTGTTTAGGAGTAAAAATTCGTGACTACTTCTCCGAAAAAGGGGAAACAAATGTAGAACAATTCCCGACCTGGCAAAATAGGTAACCAAAGTTGAATGAAAATTCCCCGAATGGGAATTCAGGAGGGTTTGGGGCCCAAAACCGGCAAAGCCGAAAGGAGGATTAATAAAACAGGATTATTGATAAAACGAGCGGAAAAACTGCTCGTACTCCTCGGCCTTTTTCTGCCGCAACAATTCGCTCAGGTTATTGGCCGAAATGGCGAAAAGCTTGTAATTATCGGGGCTAACGTTTCCGAAAACATCATCGTTGTCAAAAAGATGCTGGTGATACCGAATCGCTGCCGCCTTGTTCTCAAACGATCGGATCACAAAGATCTTGAATCGGTGGTCCAGCATATACTCGTCTATGCTCAACCCTTTGCTGGAATAATTGGTGGAATGGAACGAGGCCAGCTTGTTCTTTAAACGGGCCGGATCTAACGCCCCCCCGATATTCTGTACGATCAGAATCTCGAAGTGCAGGGTATCCGGGAGGTACGTGTACGCTCGCTGCGTGGAGGCTGAAGGAGTCGGTGGCGCTGGCGCAGCCGGCGGTGTCTTTCCACCGTTTGTTTTAATATAGTCCAGGATGTTCTGCGCCTCATCCTTCACCGGGTTCTCCGGATACATCCGGACGACCTCGCTCAACGCCCCCTCGAATTGTGTCAGCGGCTGTGTCCGCCCGATACTTAACGCCCGCAAGAGGTCGAATTGTGGCATATAGGAGTTCTCCGGAAATTGGGATAACGCCTGGTTGCGGCGTTGGATGACCGTCGCGTATTCGCCGTTGAGGTACTTACGGTACGTCTCCTCGTAGAACATTTCTATCTCGGATTTCTTCGTTCCTAACTGACTGGCGTAATCCGGATTACGCAGTATCTCCGCGTAATCGGTATTGCCATATTTGGTGAAGATGAGATTCTTGTAAATGTCCGCCTGCTCTTTGTCCCCGGCCTTTTCAAACATGCGGTACAACTGATAGTAGGTCTGCACCTCGTATTTGTTTCCCGGGTATTTGTTCAACAGCTCCTTGAACATATTCACCGAACTGGTATTATCCGAAAGTTGCTCCCGGTAAAGCATCGCAGCATTGTAGTAGGCATCGATGATCTTGGTGGTCGACTTTTCCAACGCTTCCGGAGTGGACGGGATATTCTTCAGCAGCGCTTGCTTCTGGGCTTCGGGATCCGGCTTTTTATCGCCCTTCTTACCGCCGGTGGTATCTTGGGCAGAGGCCGCGTCTTGATTGTCATCGACCGGCGAAGGCGCTAGCACGGTCTCCTTGTTGCTACGGCGCCAGTTATCTTCCAGCTTACGATTTCCCCAACGCTTGGTGAATTCGTTGAACCCGAAACTCACCGCTTGGGGGTTGTAGAAATACCAATCCGAACCGCCCTGCTGGTTGAACTGATTGATTTGGTTAGCCCGGTCGCTGCCTCCGAAAATCTGATTGGTCTGTTGCTGTTGCTCAGCCTCCAACTCCTTCTGCTTTGCCGCATCTTCCTCTTTCTTCTTGATCGCCGCTGCCGCTACCGCTGCCTGTTCCTCAGGCGTCAGGGTAGCCAGTTGCTGTAGGCTGTCCTCTTTCGCAATCGTATTCAGGTACCGGATGAGCTTGGTCAAACTATTTCTCCGCTGCAGGATCTCCGAATAATCGGGGTAGTCGTTGGAGAGGTTAGTAATGACGCTGTCGTAATAAAGCTGGGCTCTTCTATACTCGGGTTTGGCAAAAGCCATCTTTGCCAACTCCAAATACGACAGTGCCTTCTGGTTCTTGTTGCTCGTACTGGCCTGTATGGATTTTTGGAGGTAGGCCACCTCGTCTTCCGTCCGGTTCTCCTTACGCGCAATACCGGCTTGGGCATAATAAATCTGATCCAGGAAGTCCTTGTTCTTAGGATCCTTTTCCAGCTTCTCCAATTCCTTTTTGACCGTTTCGCTGTTCTCGCTGCCCGCATCGAAGCAGCGTGCGCGATTGATCCGGCAATTGAAATCCATCTCGTAGGGCGGATTCATTTTGATCAGCTTGCTGTACATCGCAAAAGCCGCCGAATAGTTGTCGGTCTTCTGATACAATTGGGCCAGGATATACCGGAAACGGATACGGTCTTCCCGCCTCGGCGCTTTGTCAGCCGCGTACTTCAGGTGATTGATGGCTTCCGGGTAATTTTTGACTTGGATGTAAAAGTCGGCCGACGTGGCTTCCAGCTCCCATTTGCTTTTCCGGGGGAAATCGGGAATGTTGCGGAGGTAATCCAGCTTGTCTTCCGCTTCGTTCAACTGGGTCAACTCCAGGTAGGTTTTCGCGATCCACATCGAAGCGATGTAGCGGCCCGGCTCTGTCTTGTACGTGGCTTCCACATACTTGAACGCATCCATAGCCTGAAAATACTCGTGCTTAAAGAACTGGGCTTGTCCCCACAAGATCCAGTTGTCGTCGATCCAGTGTTCCGAGCCGGGCTTCTCGTTGCCCCGCTTGTCGTACATCGTATGCTTGGAGATGACCGTCGACAGCCTTTTGATAGCATCATCCATTTCCGGATAGGCCTGCTTGGCTTTCTCGGCGTTGGCGTACGGGAAAACGCGAAGTATGCGGTCGTATGAATCCGTATGGGCAGCCGCCAGTTTTTCCTTCCCCTCATCGATCTTGACGCCCGCATTGTAATACCCGTTGTAGTGGGCGGACAAATTGTGACACGTACGATTGATGAAGGTGTCCTTGGTTTGGGAACAACCACTTCCTAAGATGAACCCTGCCGTTATCGTTAACAGCGAAAAAAGGCGAAAAAGGGCATGTGGGAACCGGCCGGACATAAGAAACAATAGAACTACAAAACTGCGAAATTATTTTCATCGGGGCCCTAAGAATCGACACCCACAAGCGTATTTCGAGCGTTGTGACGTACGTCTGCCTTCACGGATTGAACGGTAGCGTATAAAACAGTAGGTTTGACACTTCGGATGGAAGACAAAAAGAAAAAAAGGCTGATCGAACGGTGGAAGAGACGGTTCCGACTAGTCATCATGAACGAGGATTCGCTGGAAGAAACAGCCTCTTTCAGCCTCCGCCCGCTCAACGTGTTCGTGTCGGTCGGTATCGCCATCATCTTACTCATTACGCTGACCACCTTCCTTATCGCTTTCACCCCCCTCCGCGAATACATCCCCGGTTATTCGGACATTAAAAGTCGTCGACAAGTTGTCGCTCTGGTCCAAAAAGCCGATTCGCTGGAACATGCTCTCAATGCCCGGGACCTTTTCCTGAGTAACCTCCGCAACGTCATCAACGGGGATTGGCCGGTCGACTCCCTCGACGAAAAACCGGCAAGCCTGCAGCGGTTCGACACCATCCGGGAGTTGAACAAATCGCTGGAAGACTCCCTCCTGCGCGAAGAAATCGAAGCGCGAGATCCCTTCGACCTGAACGTGGCCGAAGCGTCTTCGCTTGGAAACAGCATCAAAGGATTCCTATTCTTCCCGCCGGTAAAAGGTACTGTAACCAACCGCTTCGAGATGTCCAGCAAACACTACGGCGTGGATATCGTTGCGGCCGCGAACGAACCCATCAAGTCGACCCTCGATGGCACAGTCGTCTTCTCCAACTTTACCTCCGAAACCGGCTGGGTCATCGGATTACAACACAGCAACAATCTCTTTTCGCTTTACAAGCACAATTCATCGCTGCTGAAAAAAGCGGGAGACTTCGTCAAAGCCGGTGAAGTGATCGCCGTCATCGGCAATTCCGGTGAATTGAGTTCCGGCCCCCACCTTCATTTCGAACTTTGGTTCAACGGCAGCCCGCTAGATCCCATGAAATATGTTTCTTTCTAGCCGAACAAATTCCTTGACGCTTACCCCTTTCTTGATTTACTTTTATAGCGGTTTTTGATTTCGCTCCCCTCCATGGGTATTCTTTCCTTTATAAGCCGACCGCTCGCCGCCATCGCTTCTGCCCGCCTCAAACGGCAAAGTCGGCAGGCCGTGCTTTGGCAGGAACGGATTTTCCGGCAGCTGATGCACAAAGGTGCGAATACCTCTTTCGGAAACGATCATCAGTTTGCTACAATACGTAGCTACGAAGACTTCAAGTCGCGGGTACCTGTTCGAGATTACGAGGGAATGATTTCGTACTTCGAACGTATGCGCGGAGGAGAAAACAATGTGCTGTGGCCCGGCAAACCTCTCTACATCGCGAAAACCTCCGGAACCACCTCCGGCACGAAGTTCATTCCGATCACCAAGGATTCCATCCCGAACCATATCCACTCGACACGCGACGCCCTCTTTCATTACATCCATACGACGGGTAACGCCTCTTTCTTGAGTGGTAAGATGATTTTCATTTCAGGATCCCCGGCGTTGGACATACATGCCGGAATCCGAGTCGGACGTTTGTCCGGAATTGTCAACCACCACGTTCCCGGATACCTCCGTCGCCATCAATTGCCCTCCTACGACACGAATACGCTGGAAGAATGGGAAACCAAAATCGAAGCCATCGTCGACGAGACGCTTGGTTCCGACATGCGATTCATTTCCGGAATACCGCCGTGGGTACAGATGTATTTCGATCACCTGAAACAACGGACCGGAAAATCCATCAAGGATCTATTCCCTAATTTCAGTCTGTTCGTTTACGGCGGTGTGAATTACGAACCGTACCGGAAGAAACTGGAACAAAGCATCGGTCGGCCCGTCGACTCCATCGAACTTTATCCGGCGAGCGAAGGTTTCATCGCTTTCCAAGACCGCCAAGGCGACAGCGGCTTGTTGCTTATGACTAACAGCGGCATATTCTTCGAGTTCATTCCCGCCGATGAGTTCCATACCGCCTCCCCGACCCGCATCAGTCTGAAGGATGTCAAGACGGGCGTCAACTACGTGATCATTATTAACTCCAATGCCGGGCTGTGGGGATACAACCTCGGCGACACTGTGAAATTTGTTTCCGTAGATCCTTACCGGATTGTCGTAACCGGACGAATAAAACAGTTTTTGTCGGCCAGCGGCGAACACGTGATCGCCGAAGAGGTGGAACGCGCCTTGATGGAAGCCTCGCTGGAACAACACGCGGAGGTGGTTGAATTCACCGTAGCACCTCAGCTTCATCCGCCCGAAGGCGGACTGCCTTATCACGAATGGTTCATCGAGTTCGACCGACAACCCGATGATATGGAACGCTTTGTCCGTACCATGGACCAAAGCATGCAACGGCAAAACCGCTACTACCGCGATTTGATTGAAGGAAAAATGTTGCAGTGCCTTAAAATCCGCGCCTTGAAGACGGGAGCGTTCCGGGATTACATGCGCAAGTTGGGTAAGCTCGGTGGACAGAACAAAGTGCCGCGTCTATCCAACGACCGCTCCATCGCCCAATCGTTGTCGGTCTGATTCGCATGTTATTCAGCCACGAAGAGTTGGGCTCTGTTTTGCCGTATGATGGCGAAGTCTTTTATCATTCCGGATTCCTGAATCGCTCCGATGCCGATCGGTTCTATCATCAATTATTCACGACGTGCCGCTGGGAAAATGACCGCGTGGTGATGTACGGCAAAACCATCGTCACACCAAGAAGCGTGGCCTGGTACGGTGAAAAACCATTTGATTACACGTATTCACACATCACCCGTCGAGCGGATAGTTTTCCGGAATCGCTGGCCGAAATCAAAAAGCGGTTGGAAGACTTCTGCGGTCACCACTTTAACGCCTGCCTGGCTAACCTGTATCATGAGGGTAAAGAAGGCATGGGCTGGCACAGCGATGACGAGTCGGAGCTGGTGCGTGATTATCCTATCGCTTCCGTGAGCCTGGGGGCGCCCCGTCGTTTCGTCTTCAAGCACAAATCTACCGGACTGAAAAAAGAGTGTGTGTTGGAACACGGCAGCTTATTGATGATGACTGGAAGCACGCAACGCCATTGGCTGCACCGCCTTCCGCCCATGTTGCGTGTGAAAGAGCCTCGCATCAACCTGACTTTCCGCCGTATGGTGGAATGAAAAACGGGCCACTCTTTCGAGCAGCCCGTCGGTTGATTAACCATAGTTAGAGGATCAATGTCCGATGACGACCGAACGGTTCCAGCGGTATCCGTCTTTTTCAATCGTAATCACATACATCCCGGCGGAGCATGCAGCGGTTGAAAGTGATTGGTCCAATTCATCAATACGGTTTTCGTAAACCGACTGCCCGTACATATCGAGCATACGGAGCTCCGAACCTTGCAGAGCCGCATCAAGTCGCAAGGTGATGTGACTGTTCGCGGGATTCGGATAGAACGAGAATGCCTGTGATGGTGAAAGTTGTTCCAGTCCCAAAGAGCCGTATAAAACAGCATTGGAAGTAACGGAACATCCGGTGGAGGGATCTGAGAGAACTACCGTATAATCTCCGTTGGCTACGGGTACCCAATACGGACTTGTAGCTCCGGTAATAGGCGTATTATTCAAATACCATTGGAAAGTATACGCACTCGTTGCAATCGACGAATAAAGCGTATCTCCTTGTACATAGGCTTGAACCGAAAAAGATGCGGCGACCGGAGCGACGGTAGCGCTTTCTGAACCAGAACAACCGTTCGCATCCGTTACCGTACAAACATAGGTTTCCGGCGCACTTCCGACGGTAACCGTAGGATTCTGGTCTGTGCTGAAAGTACTTCCGTTGCTCCAGCTGTAGGTATAGGCTCCCGTACCGCCTGTGACTGCAATGGAAGAGACCACGGTGGTCGATGACCCGGTGCAGGCGTCCGGTGCAGGCGCAGTAGTGATGTTGATGGCTGCCGGCTCTGACACTGTCGCTGAATTAGACTGTGTACAACCGTTAGCATCGGTAACGGTAACGGAGTAGGAACCGGCCGTCAAGCCGGAAACAGTGGATGTGTTGGCTGAATTACTCCAGGTATACGAATACGTTCCAACACCACCATTTACCGCCACATTGATCTGACCGTCGTTGCTGCCATTACACGAAGCATCGGTAGGGGTTGGAGTCACTATAATGGCCTGAGGCTGTGCTACGACAACCGAGGCCGACCGGGTGCAACCGTTGGCATCGGTGACGGTCACTTGATATGATCCCGCCGCAACATTATTCAGGTTGCGACCAGAACCGGAAGCGGTATTCCATGAATACTGATACGGGGTAGAGCCGCCGGAAACGGTGACGACAGCCGAGCCGTTGGACTCACCGAAGCAGCGAACATCCGTTGTGGAATTGTTCACAGTCAACGCCACCGGAGCAACTGAAAGCGTAGTACTGGCGCTGCTACCGCAACTGTTGTTGGAATGAACGGAGACGTTACCGGAAGTTGTTCCCGCCGTTACCGTGATGGAAGTGGTGGTTGACGTTCCAGTCCAGCCGTTGGGAAGCGACCATGTATAACTCGTGGCGTTTGCTGCAGCCGGAATAGTATACGTGACGGAAGCGCCGGCACAGACCGAAGTGGATGATGCATTGATAGCACTGGGTTGGTCAGGAAGAGTACAAGCACCTTCTGTCAAGGCCAACGTGGTTCCCTGATAAACGTAATCACCACTCTCGCTGCCGTTATTATTAGCCGCTATGCCGCAGTAGTAGAATGTGATTGTTCCGGCACCCGCAGCAGGAGCCGTCCAGCTGAAGTTGAATACCATCGAATCCTGACTGGCACCGCCATTGAAGGTATGAACGAGATTTCGGCGGGAGGCTCCTCCGATAGTCGTGGTCTTGATGGCCGTGTGAACAGCATCGGTGACGTTAAGGGTTCCGCCGTTCACGTTGGAAGAGGTCAAGGCTTCAACCCCGACACCGAACAAACTGCGGCCGATGAAACGGACCGTTACGCTCATAGGGTAAGTCTGTCCAGGGATGTATTCGTTGTTGGTTACACCGGAGACGCTGATATAAGCGGCTCCTCCACCCGAATTGAGCGTGTAGGAACTGTGGCAATCCGTGCAATCTACCTCACCCGGAGATCCTGTTGCGCCGGCTTTTCCGTTGTCACTGAGTTGCTCTGACGTGAGTAGTGCAAAGGCCGCCAATGGCAGCAAAGTGAGTAGGAATTTCTTGATCATGTTGTATGGATTTGTGGCGTTTGAATAGGTTTGTTTAAATGAGGCTGCGAAATACCCCGAGAAATCAGTTTTGAAAATGAATTAAGCGTCAAATGGGCTGCGTTCGGAGGTGAAATATTATGCCGTACATTTAGTCTCCAAAAAGGTTGATCATACCACCCTCTTTCAGACGAAAAACCCTTGGAAACCCACTTCCACAAAGGGTTTCGGAGGATTGAGGGCTCTACTAAGTACGGTTAAACGTGATTGAAAAATGAATCAGAAGCGCGGGGTCGCCATCCTAGGATCAACGGGATCCATCGGTACGCAAGCATTGGAAGTAATGCGTGAACAATCCTCCCGTTTCCGGGTGGAAGTGATCACGGCGCAACGGCAATCCGATTTGCTTATCCGCCAAGCCTTGGAGTTCCAGCCCAACGCCGTGGTAATTGGTGATGTCTCGCGCTACGAGGAGGTCCGCACCGCGTTAGCGGATCAGCCCATCAAAGTATTCGCCGGCGCCGAAGCGCTGGAACAAGTCGTTCAAATGGATGATATCGATATCGTCCTGACCGCCATGGTAGGCTACGCCGGTTTACGGCCGACTATGTCTGCCATCCATGCCGGGAAATCGATCGCTTTGGCGAACAAAGAAACCCTGGTCGTAGCCGGCGATCTGGTTACGCAACGTGCCAAAGAGAAAGGTGTGAACATTTATCCGGTGGACTCCGAACACTCTGCCATTTTCCAATGCCTGGCCGGCGAGTGGCACAACCCGATAGAGAAAATCTACCTCACGGCATCCGGCGGACCGTTCCGTGGTAAAAGCCGTGACTTCCTGGCTCAAGTGAAAAAAGAACAGGCCCTGAAGCATCCCAACTGGGACATGGGCGCCAAAATCACCATCGACTCTGCCACCCTGATGAACAAAGGGCTTGAAGCGAAATGGCTGTTCGGTCTCCGCCCCGACCAGATCGATGTCATCGTACATCCCCAAAGCATTATCCACAGCATCGTACAGTTCGAAGACGGTTCCATGAAGGCCCAGATGGGTCTGCCTGATATGAAGTTGCCTATCCAATACGCGTTAGGATATCCGGACCGCCTCCCGGCCAGCTTCCCCCGTTTCGATTTCCGAAAATACGAGTCGCTGACGTTTGAGTCCCCGGATAAGGACACCTTCCGAAATCTGGCGCTGGCTATTGAAGCCATGCAGCGTGGCGGCAATGCTCCCTGTATCATCAACGCAGCGAACGAAATTGCCGTGAGCGCATTCCTTTCGGACCGAATCGGATTTTTGGAAATGACCTCACTCATCGAACATTGCCTCGAAAAAGTCTCCTTCGTTCCCCAACCGGTACTCGAAGACTATTTCGAAACTGACCGCGAGACCCGACGGCTGGCCGAGGAATCCATTTCCTAATCCCTGCGCTTCATTTCGTATCTTTGCCTTCAGCCCTTGGGGCTTTTATTCTTCTTCTATGACTGGACTTATCATGGCTGCACAGCTGATCCTGGGTTTAGCGATCCTGGTCACGTTGCACGAACTCGGACACTTCCTCGCTGCCCGCGCTTTCGGCATCCGTGTAGAGAAATTCTATCTCTTCTTCGATGCCTGGGGGTTCAAGTTCTTCTCGTTCCGTCGGGGTGATACGGAATATGGAATCGGATGGCTGCCCCTGGGCGGCTACGTGAAAATATCCGGCATGATCGACGAGAGCATGGACAAGGAGCAGATGAAAAAGCCGGCTGAACCGTGGGAGTTCCGCTCCAAACCCGCTTGGCAACGCTTGATCGTGATGGTGGCCGGCGTAGTGATGAACATCATCGTGGGTATCGTGATTTACAGCGTCGTACTGTTCAGCTTCGACCAACGT
>CAYWDY010000007.1:18938-21305 GCA_964455985.1 uncultured Flavobacteriales bacterium | reverse complement strand
TCCGCATACGTCTCCTCGCGGGAGAGTAATACGTTCACCGCCTTTTGCCCGGACTCGGCCGCTGCAATCAGATTCGGCAGGTCGCGGTAAGCATCCGGACCGACCACGATGTCCACCAGCTTTTCTTTTTCCAACAGTTCGTTCTTCAACCGCTCTGCCATGCAACCTAAGACGCCAATGATCAACTCTTCATTCTTGCGTTTGTTGGCTCGGATTTCACGAAGTCGGGACCAGACTTTCTGTTCAGCATTGTCGCGGATAGCACAGGTGTTCAACAGGATAACATCCGCCTCGTCCATCGAACGTGTCGTGGAATACCCGATTCCGGTCATGATGGATGCCACGATTTCGCTGTCGGAAAAGTTCATCTGGCAGCCGTAGCTTTCCAGGTATAACTTTTTAGTCCCTTGACCGCCTTCCACGACCATAGCTTCCCCTTGACGGGACTCATCAATCACCTTGTTGCCGGGCATTTCCATGTAAATCCTTTTTGCAAAAATAACCCAATATGGCGGTTCTGACAAGTTGTCAGTAATGGCTATTGTGTTGATTAATAGGAATTTGAAATAATTGAATGGGCTTTCTCCTCGTGTAGACGGGTTATCCTGTTCCTGAAAGCCTTTACGAGTGGCTTTGACTTGGGTATCTAACCATGGAAATCTATATTTCCGAGGTGGAACGACGTCTCCTTTGCCTCCTACTTTCCGTTGTCCTTTTCCAAGCGATGGCTGCACAGACACCCTGCGACCACTCCCTCGGTTTTTACGGCGTTTCTTCTTCCATCGATGCCGGTCCTTCTTCCACTTATTTTTTCGAAAATCAAATCACCGTGGAAGCTTGGGTAAAATTGAACGATGTAGTCAGGCTTCAGAAAATCGTCACCAATCTGGATACTTCCCAAGTCTCGGGATTTGAGTTGGCCGTACAAAATTCACACATATTCTGTACGGTAAAGGATACCCTGGGATCGATAACCGCCTTCAATGTAGGAACCGTTCCCGTGCAACAATGGACGCACCTGGCCTTCACCCATCGGGTCGGGGGTAGGTTTGCGGCCTACATTAACGGTCAGTTGGTCATCAACGGATACGGCAGACCTAATCCTGTAGACAACCGAAGTCCACTTCACATGACGTTGGGGTCGGACGCACTTTCTCCGGATTCCAGCACCGTTGACGGTCTCATGGATGAGGTTCGAATTTACAATACCGCTCGAACAGCAGCTGATATCCGCCGGGATATGCGACTGCAGCTGACGAATTTTCCCCAGTCCGGGTTGATTGCCTATTGGAAATTTACGGAAGGAACCGGGACCGTAGTCCAAGATTTCAGTGGACAGAATCATACCGGCGCCTTTCAAGGTAGTGCGCCTCCCGTATGGCAATCAGAAACGGGTCCCTATGGTGTGGGTCGGGCCGATATCGCTCCCTTGGCTTCAACGGGCTTGTTGTCCTATCCCAATGAGCATTTGGATTTGACGGTGAATGCCTACACGATGGGGGACACATTAGTAGTCAGTGAGCTGGATTGCTCCCCGCTGGTCCTGCCGCTTGGTAATGCTCAATGGACGAATGGTTACTGGATTCTGGACCGCTACGGGGCGGGGACTAACTTCGATGTTCAGGCCGAATTCCGATTACCTTCCGGATCCGTTTCCTTGAATGATGAGCAATCGCCCGGTAACCTGAAGCTTCACCATCGACCTGCGTTTTCGGTGGGTGCTTGGTCGGAAATAGATTCAGCATCCACGGCATCCGCATCCCAAGCCATGGTTCGGTTTGATTCGGTGAGCCAAGCCGGACAATTCATGATCGGTACGACAGGCTCCTCTTGGTTGGATGTCCATGAAGCCGCAGAGTCCTTTCTCAGCGTCTATCCTCAACCCGCTACCTCGGGATTACATCTCCGTTTTTTGAACGCGAGTGATAATCACGAGGTAACCCTATTTTCCATGCAAGGCCAAAAAATCGATAAATATCTATTCGAGGGTGAAACAGCATGGTTTCCACTGGTTGATTATCCCGCTGGCTTTTACATCCTGCATGTTCGTAGCGGAAAGCACTGCCTTCGTAGGAAAATCTCGGTTCATTCCGATTGAGTCATTACCTTGTTCCGGTCCATAAATTCCAAGTTCATGAAAAAAATATACCTGTTGTTTTTAATGGCTGTACTGCTCATTGCTTTTCAGCCGACCGCATCCTATTCCCAGGCCTGTGATTACGCGGTGAGTTTCCCGGGGTTCAATTCCTATGTGGATTGCGGCGCCGCATCCGGATACCAGGCAAAAAACCAGGTGACGGTCCAGGCATGGGTCAATCTCACCAACTCACAAACCAACCAGAAGATCGCCGGCAATATCGATCCGTT
>CAYWDY010000007.1:13869-18928 GCA_964455985.1 uncultured Flavobacteriales bacterium | reverse complement strand
TTTGAATTGGGCGTGAAGCTGGGATCGCTATATTGCGAGGTCAAGGATACCGTGGGACTACACGAATTCGTGGCCGGTACGGTTCCTTCCAATCAGTGGGTGCATCTGGCCTTCACCTACGCGGTCGGCGGCCGTTTCAGAGGATACATCAACGGCATCATGGTGGTGGACAGTCCGGCTACTTCGTTTCCCATCGGCGACAACGGAACAACAAATTTCTACATTGGTGCGGCGCCGTGGGATCCCAATTATTTTGTGGCGAGCGGTCTGATCGACGAAGTACGCGTGTATGACATCGCACGGACTGTCAATGCGATCCGTAGGGATATGCGTTTGTGCCTTCCAGGCAATACGGGTGGATTGATAGGTTATTGGAGATTCGCGGAGGGTACAGGTGCTACCGTAGCGGATTTAAGCGGCAGCCTACACACCGGAACGTTCTCCGGCACTTCGTTGCCGACGTGGCAAGCCACCGACGGACCTTACGGAACAGGATTGTCTGACCTCCAGATGCCTACCACCTTGGGCTACACCTATTTCAATCCGACCGCGTTGGATATGGATATCACCTTACTTCCTTCCAACGATACGATTGTCGTAACTCATCTTGACTGCGAGCCCGGAGGAGCTCTTCCTACCGGATCGACGACCTACAACAACGGCTATTGGGTGGCTGACAAATACGGTTCCGGCAGCCCGGCCTTTAATGCCATTTTCAATATGCCTCCCGGCACAATCAGCGCAGCTGACGAAGCCCAACCTTCGAACCTACGGCTGTATTTTCGTCCCGCCAACAGCACTGGATCGTGGAGTTTGAGTGGTTTCGCATCATCAGCCCTGTCGTTTAACTCCTACATGACGTTTTCCAATGTCCTTCAGTTCGGACAATATAAAATTGGAACCATCGGATCATCGACGTTGGAAGTGGATGATGTGAACGGTGATCGTTCTGTCGTCATAAGTCCTAATCCCTCCACCGGAAATATTGTATTGAACAGTGCCGGCTCACCGATCAAAAACGTTACCGTGTATGATGTGCAAGGACGTGTAGTGAGCCAGTGGGCTGCTGAATCAACCGCCCTTCGCCAGACATCGTTGAATCTCGATGCGCTTCAGTCAGGATGTTACACCGTTCATGTCATGACCACAACAGGTTTGACGGTGAGAAAAATAGTCGTGAGTGACTGATGATTCTCCTATGAAAAACAATCAGTAAGTGTCAGGTGAGCCGGTTTCGAATACCGGCTCTCTTTTTTGTGTCTTTGTTGATGCCTGACATCGGATTTGGATACATCAAAAAATAATTGCTTTTCTTTGCGGCCATTGTTGATACGAAAATGCCGAAGAACTTAGTCATCGTCGAGTCGCCTGCCAAAGCGAAAACCATTGAAGGATACCTGGGAAAAGATTTCGTGGACATGTCCGTGATCTGGTGAAAGCGGGTATGGGCGTCAATGTGAATAATGATTTCGAACCGATCTACGAAGTAAGTCCTGAAAAGGCGCAAGTGATCAGTGAGCTCCAGCGACTGGCTAAAAAATCCGACGAGGTTTGGTTGGCGACGGACGAAGACCGCGAAGGAGAGGCCATTTCCTGGCACCTTTGCGAAGCATTGGGACTCGATGAAAAGAAGACCAAGCGTATTGTTTTTCACGAGATCACCAAGAAAGCCATTACTGCCGCCATACAAACCCCAAGAATCATCGATCGTAATCTGGTGGATGCCCAACAAGCTCGCCGTATTCTCGATCGGTTGGTGGGATTTGAATTGTCTCCTGTCCTTTGGAAAAAAGTACGTCCGCAATTGTCTGCCGGTCGTGTGCAATCGGTAGCCGTTCGACTTATTGTAGAGCGTGAGCGTGAGATCGATCAGTTCTCAGTAACCTCTGCATACCGTGTCACCGCCCAGTTCATCGTGAATGGAAGGAGCTTCAAGGCGGAATTGCCGAAGAAGTTCGCCACCTACGAAGAGGCGGAGAAATTCCTGCAATCCTGTCTGGGTGCCTCGTTCTCCGTCGACAAGCTGGAGATCAGACCCGGCAAACGCAGCCCGGCGGCCCCGTTCACGACGTCCACATTACAGCAGGAAGCAGCGCGCAAATTGGGATACTCCGTATCGCAAACCATGATGCTGGCTCAGCGGTTGTACGAGAGCGGTAAGATCACTTACATGCGTACCGACAGCGTGAATCTATCCCAAGATGCTTTGGAGATGGCGGAACGTGTCATCAAACATAACTACGGAGACGCTTATCATGAGCGTCGTCAATACCGTACAAAACAAGCCAGTGCCCAGGAAGCACACGAAGCCATCCGACCGACGGACATGGCTGTTGAATCCGTGGACGGAGAACCCCGGGAGCAACGCTTATACCAATTGATCTGGCGCCGGGCTGTTGCCTCCCAGATGGCCGAGGCTCGTCTGGAAAAAACCGTGGTCACCATCGTTTCCGACCGCACGAAGGAGAACTTCACAGCGACCGGAGAAGTGATCAAGTTCGACGGCTTCCTCAAGGTATATATGGAAAGTACAGATGATGAGGAGTCCGATGAGCAAGAGGGATTGTTGCCGCCAATGAAAGAAGGCGATCGTTTGGAGTTGGCCGAGGCCACCGCCATGGAGCGATTCACCTATCCGCCGTCTCGCTATACCGAAGCAGCGCTAGTCAAGAAGCTGGAAGAATTGGGCATCGGCCGACCGTCCACGTACGCTCCAACCATCTCTACCATCCAAAAACGCGGGTATGTGCTGAAGGAAGAGCGGATGGGAAAAGAACGCAGTTACCGAGTCATCACACTGCGTGACGGTGGCTTGAAACCGGAAGTGCGCACCGAAATCACCGGCGCAGAAAAGAACAAGATGTTCCCGACGGATATCGGTATGTTGGTCACGGATTTTCTGGTGCAGTATTTCCAAGAGGTGATGGATTACAACTTCACCGCCTACGTGGAAAAAGAGTTCGATGATATCGCCAACGGAGAATTGAAATGGCAGAAGATGCTCAAGGAATTCTACCAGCCTTTCCATAAGACGGTCGTCTCCACGGAGAAAGATTCCGAGCGAGTGACTGGCGAACGTATACTGGGCAAGGATCCCGCCAGCGGACTTACCCTATTGGTACGCGTCGGTCGATTCGGTCCTATGGCCCAGATCGGCACTCCCGAGGAAACGGAAAAAGCCCGTTACTCCAAACTCCGCAGCGATCAACGCCTGGACACCATTACTTTCGAAGAGGCTCTGGATCTATTCAAGCTGCCCCGCACAGTGGGACAGTTTGAAGATCAGGATGTGGTTGTTTCCGTCGGACGATTCGGTCCGTATGTCCGCTTGGATGGTTTTTTTGTCAGCTTGAAAAAAGAGGACGATCCGTATACGATTACGTTGGATCGATCCATCGAACTGATTCTGGAGAAACGCAAGCAGTTGGCAGAACGCATCATCAAGACCTTCACGGAGGACGCCGAAGTGCAAATTCTGAATGGTCGCTGGGGGCCTTACATCTCCTACAAAGGAAGAAACCTACGGATTCCAAAAGACAAAGACCCGCACTCCTTTACGTTTGCGGACATCGAATCATTAGCTGCCAATACGCCTGAAACTCCGGCCCGCGGCCGTTTCGGTCGAGGATTTAAGAAGGCGGCTGCGGTGAATGAGCCGATGAAGAAAGCGGCTTCTAAAAAGCCGGTGGCTAAAAAAGCTCCGGCCAAAAAAGCTGCTGTGAAAGAACCGGCGACCAAAAAAGCGGCGGTGAAGAAAGCGCCTGCGAAAAAAGCGGCCGTTAAAAAGGCACCGGCCAAGAAAGCCGCTTCGAAGAAGAAGTAGTCTTTTAACATTCTTGCGTTGATTAAACCCGCCATCCGTGCGGGATTCCGGACTAGGTCAGGATACCTTTGCGAATACTGAAACGTAACGCCATGGAATTCCTTGACTACCTGTCGCCGTTGGATGCTTCGCGCTTTGATGTATTCCAAGATCGAAAGAACACACTGGGTCATGTGATCCGGAAGTACACGACGGAGGGAGGCTTTCCAGACCTTGCCGATTGTCAGATCGCCTTCCTGGGTGTAGGAGAATCGCGCGGTTCGGTGAACAACAGCGGTTGTTCCGAGGCTCCCGACGCAGTGCGGGATTGTTTCTACGCCTTGAAACAGGCCAACTACCCGTACCGATTGGTCGACTTGGGTAATCTTCGGCTGGGGCAATCGCTTGATGACACCTATGCGGCAGTCGCTTGGGTCATGACGGAGTTGTTGCGTCAGGGAATCATTCCGGTAATCATCGGTGGAAGCCAGGATTTGACCTTGGCTCAATATATGGCTTACCAGCGGCTGGAAGAGACGGTGAACATCGTGGGCGTGGATGCCCACTTCAACCTTGGTAAAATGGACGATCCCCATTCAGCCGACAGCTACTTGGGAAAAATCGTGATCCAGGAACCCAATTTCCTATTCAACTATTCCAACATCGGGTACCAGACTTATTTTGTTGGAACGGACCAGGTGGAGTTGATGGAAAAACTTTATTTCGATGCCTATCGCTTGGGCAATGTGCGAAAGGATTTGGAGGAAGTGGAGCCCATCGTGCGAAATGCAGATCTTCTCACGTTCGACATTACAGCTATCAGGCAGAGTGATGCGCCGGCCAACGGCAACGCATCACCGCACGGTTTCTACGGAGAAGAAGCCTGTCAGATCGTCCGCTATGCCGGCATGAGCGATAAGTTGACTTCGTTTGGATTGTATGAAGTGAATCCTTCGCTGGATATCCGTTCGCAGACGGCGAATCTGGCGGGCCAACTGCTGTGGTATTTTCTGGAAGGGTACTACAACCGCAAGCGCGACGCACCGTTGAAGAGCAAATTGGGATTCCTGAAGTTCAGGGTGAGCATGAAGCAGGCCGAGCAGGAGATCGTTTTTTACAAGAGCGAGAAGAGCGAGCGCTGGTGGATGGAGGTTCCGGTTCCCGGCAACAAGACGCGTTATCAGCGACATCATCTGGTTCCCTGCTCTTACCGGGATTATGAAACGGCATGCCGCGACGAAATGCCTGAACGCTGGT
>CAYWDY010000007.1:6638-13859 GCA_964455985.1 uncultured Flavobacteriales bacterium | reverse complement strand
CCTGACCCTTATTTCACCCCCTTTTCAGTCGTATATCATTCCCCGGGGAAACATTTTGGGCGACCTTTTCGATTAACGACATTGCCTGCGGTCAATTCGGGTGGGCGAACGGCATCATTTACTTGACAAAGACTTGTGTCGAGTTGAATTTATGACGTACTTTACCCACCCTCTTTTGACTCAAAAAGCTCCAGTTATCAACAAAAGCGCTGTGAAAAGGACGATTATTGCCGGGATATTGATGGTCTTCTCGTGTTTACACGGAATGGCCCAGCAAGACCCCCAATTCAGCCAGTACATGTTCGCGCGACTGCCGATCAATGCGGGCTATGCCGGCTCCAGCGATGCCATTTGTGGCACGTTGCTTTATCGTAACCAATGGACCGGCTTTGGCGGAGAACCTAAAACCACCTTATTGACAGCCGATATGCCCGTGGATGCCCTGCACGGCGGAGTCGGACTTTCGGTCTATGCTGCTGATCGACTGGGCGCTGAAAATAATTTAAGCTTCAGGGCCGCCTATGCCTACAGGAAGGTCGTTGGACCGGGTACGCTGGGGATCGGGGCTGATTTCGGATTTCACCAGAAGTCCATGAATGGTAACGACTTCATTTTCAATGATGCTGGTGATAATCGAATTCCTACGGGAACGGTTAGTGATGGTACCTTCGACGTGGGTCTTGGCATCTACTACAACACGGATAACCTGTATGTGGGGTTGTCTTCCTCCCACCTGAACCAAGGGCAGATAGACTACGACAATATTCGTACCCAGCTGGTCCGCCACTACTGGTTGATGGCTGGTTATAGCGCTGAATTGACGCCTTCATTGACGTTGAAACCGGCTCTGCTAGCTAAAACCGATGGGGTTTCTACCCAGTTGGATGTTAACGCCAACCTATTGATTAACAGCAAGTTTTGGGTGGGTGCAGGATACCGTTTACAGGACGCAGTCGTGTTAATGGCCGGTTTGGAGATACTGCCCAACATGAAATTGGGATATTCCTATGACTTTACTACTTCAGCGATTCGGACCTATTCTACCGGAACGCATGAAATCATGCTTGGATACTGCTTCAAGCCCGAAAAAGTGGTCAAAAGAACCTATCACCGCAACGTAAGAATGCTCTAAAATTCGTGTAGTATTCATGGTAGAATACCCTTACATTTGAACCGATACCCCATCCAATTCAGGAATTCATTGACTATCCAATAATAATTAAATAAACTTCGACGAATTACGTTGATATAAAACAACCACCCTCATAACAATGAATCGACTTAGTTTCGGGAAAATGAAGACCATCCTTCTTTGTTCCCTCGGAATGGTAGCCTTGGCAGGATGCGGAGGCAGCGGCAACGGCGAGTTGACGGGCGTACTGCATCGTGAAAAGTGGTTTCAGCCGGATCCCTATGGAATGGTATACATTCCGGCTGGATCGTTCAATATGGGGCCCAGTGACCAGGATGTTCCTTATGCCATTACGGCTCAGAGCAAGACGGTGACGATGCCGGCTTTCTACATGGACAACACCGAGATCACGAACAACGAATACCGTCAATTCGTGTATTGGGTGCAAGATTCACTGGCGCACCGACTCATCGGCGGTGAGCATTTGCTGGAAGAGGGCGAGTATGGTGAGCGCATAAACTGGCGCGCCAAAATCAAGTGGGACGATGAGCAAAACCAGGAAGTACTAGCGGAACTCTTCCTTCCTGAAACCGAGCGTTTCTACCGTCGCAAAGAGATTGATACGCGTAAATTGAATTTCGAATACTATTGGATCGACCTCAAGGCTGCTGCTCAGCGCGAGAGCCGTGAACAGGGTAAAATCGACCGGTCGGTTTTCATCAAGAAAGACGTCATCAATGTATATCCGGACACCCTTGCCTGGATTCATGACTACACCTATTCCTATCATGAGCCGTTGACCCAGATGTATTTCTGGCACCCTGCCTATGACGATTATCCGGTCGTTGGCGTTACCTGGAAACAGGCTCGCGCTTTCTGCATCTGGCGTACCCAGCTCATGAACAGCTACCTCGCCGATGAAGGCGGAGCGTATGTTCAGGACTTCCGACTTCCTACCGAAGCGGAATGGGAATACGCAGCCCGTGGCGGTCTAGACCACTCACCGTTCCCCTGGGGCGGTCCGTACATCCGAAACAGCCGTGGTTGCTTCTTGGGTAACTTCAAGCCTATGCGCGGCACCTACCAGGATGACGGCGGTTACTATACGGTGAAGGCCAATTCCTACTGGCCAAACGATTACGGTCTGTATTGCATGGCCGGTAACGTTTCCGAGTGGACCAGTAACGCCTATGACGAGTCAGCGTACTCGTTCACGCACGATATCAGCACGGACTACGAATACGACGCGAAGGATTCCGATCCTCCTGCCATGAAGCGCAAGGTCATTCGTGGCGGATCATGGAAAGACGTTCAGTATTACCTGCAGAACGGAACGCGTACTTACGAGTACCAAGACACCGCCAAGTGTTATATCGGTTTCCGCTGCGTCCAGAGCTTCCTCGGTCGCGATAAAGCTGATTATTGATCCTGTTTATCGATTAGTTGAATAATTGTCCACTGCGATCGTTATCGATTTCGGTTACTTATTATTTTTAACCCCTGTAGAAACCAACCAAACCTCTAACCTATAAACCAACTAACTTAATCATGGGAATTGCAGAATTAACACAGAGTAAGAAGTTCAAAAACTTCATGTCCAAGTTGTATGGATTCGGAGCGGCTATCGTTATCGTGGGTGCTCTCTTTAAAATCCAGCACTGGCCCGCTTCCGGTTTCTTCCTGGTACTTGGACTTGGTACCGAAGCCGTCATCTTCTTCTTCTCCGCTTTTGAACCTCCACACGAAGAAGTGGATTGGTCTTTGGTTTATCCTGAACTCGCTGGCATGGGCGACGATGATTCTCACGGTAAAAAAGAAAAACCCAAGAAAACAGATCCGGTTGCTCAAAAGTTGGATGCTCTTATGGCTGATGCCAAAATCGGACCTGAGCTGATTGAGAGCTTGGGTAAAGGATTGACCAGCTTGGGCACCAACGCGGGCAAACTCGGCGATATGAGCAACGCCGCCGTCGCTACCGAAGACTACGTAAAGAATATGAACAAGGCTTCCCAGTCGGTGAATGCCATGTCTGATTCGTACTCCAAGGCTGCTGCTGCTGCTCAAGGCATGAACGAAATCATGACCAGCCTCAACGCTTCCGTCGAAGACACCAAACGTTACCGTACGGAGGTAGCCAACCTGGCTAAAAACCTTTCTCAGCTCAATGCGGTTTACGGCAATATGTTGACAGCGATGACCATCAAAGGATAATGTGTCCCACCCTGATCTAACCTAAACACACATTAACCTAACCTGATATGGCCTCCGGGAAACAGTCACCGAGACAGAAGATGATCAACATGATGTACCTCGTGTTGACAGCGCTTCTTGCATTGAACGTAACCAAAGAGGTTATCAATGCTTTCGTTACCATCAACGAAAGCGTGACCCTCTCCAAAGAAAACCTCGATAAGAAAAACCAGAACACCTACGCCGCTTTCGCGCAGGCCATGGGAGTTGATGCCGCCAAATACGGCGATGTCAATCAACGTGCCGGCAACATCAAGAAGTCGGCCGGCGATCTGGTTACATTCATCGAGGACCTGAAAAGCGAGTTGATCCGCAAGACGGACGGAATGGAGCCCAACGCTCCGGTTCCTCCCCTGCGCGATATGCAAAAGAAGGATGATTACGATACGCCCACGAATATCATGTGCGGCGATGACCAGAACGGTAAGGGCAAGAAAGCCACCGAACTGAAAGACAAGATCGAAGCCTTCAAGAAAGTCGTTCTTGCCAATTGCCCCCAAGGCATGGAAGAAGATTATAAGAAACGGATGGATCAGATTTTGAATACCTCTGATCCTGCCAAACCTGAAGATGGCAAGCGCACCTGGGAGATGATGAACTTCTACCACAATCCCGTGGTCGCTACCGTAGCCTTGCTCACCAAATTCGAATCGGATGTCCGCAATGTCGAGTCCCAAGTGATTGATGAATTGTGGACCTCGGTCGACAAGAACATCGTCAAGTTGGACAAGCTTACGGCCAAAGTAATCGCCAACAGCACGGTGGTGACCATCGGTTCGGATTATCAGGCAGACGTTTTCCTGTCTGCTACGTCTTCTACCATGGCGCCTGAAGTGTTTATCGGTGCTACCACGGATTCCACCGGCAGCACCAGCTGTAAAGGTTGCGACGGCAAACCTCTCCCGGTTGATGGCGGTTATGCCAAATACACGGATCGCCCTGGTTCAGAAGGTGAGAAGAAGTGGGCAGGTGTCATTCGTGTCAAGAAGCCGGATGGTAGCTACGAGCATTATCCCTTCAATGCTTCCTACGTAGCCCAGAAGCCCAGCTCCGTAGTTTCTGCCGATAAGATGAATGTGTTGTACATCGGTGTAGACAACCCGATGTCCATTTCCGTCCCCGGCGTATCCAACGATAAGGTGAAAGTCGTCATCGAAGGTGGCGGCGGATCCTTGAAACCAAACCCCGCTGCCGGCGGTGGTCGCTTCAACGCTGCGGTAACTACCGTGGGTAAGGCTAACATCAAGGTCAGTGCCGAAATCGGTGGCAAAGTGCTTCCGATGGGTACCTTCGAGTACCGTGTCAAACGTGTTCCGGATCCTGTGGCTACACTGGCCAACATGAAAGGCGGAACCATTAACAAGAGCGTACTGATGGCCGGAACCTTGATCCCGATCCTGGAGAACTTCGATTTCGAACTCTACTTCAAGATCATCGCAAAAAATCTACAAATAGAGCATTCCACGAATCAAGATGACCGTGACCGGAAAAGGTCGTGACTTGCAGGAATTCGAAGGCACGGGCAACCAGCTGACTCCGCAAATGCGTGATGCGTTGGCTAAAGTACGTGCAGGTGATAAGATCTTCTTTGAATACATCAAGGCCAAGATGGCTTCCGGTTCGGATCAAACGACCCGTAACCTGCCTGCCTTGGCGTTCACCATACAATAAGAATTGCGCTAAATCGCTATCGTCATGAAACTGCGTATCTGTCTTCTTCTCCTTTCGCTGGGACTCATTGCTCCCGCGTTCGCACAAAACGTGCTGGACGGTGTCTATGTCAAAGAGCATACGGCCACTCGCACCCCGCTCGCTTACCCCTATCTCCGGGAAGCGGATGTGATGTGGTCCAAACGCATCTGGCGTTACATCGATCTGAATGAGAAGTTGAATCTGCCCCTTCGCTATCCGTTATCCAAAGAGACGTCGGATCGCAAGAGCCTCATCGATGTCATCATGGATGCTGTCGCTGAAGGCTCGTTGACCGCCTATGGAACAACGGACGATGAATTCGTTACTCCTACCACCATGAAGGAGGTCGAATCACGTGGCGGTGCACGGACAGATACCATGAAAATGATGAGACCTGATCCTCCTTACGATGAATACGATACCATCATCGCTCGCGAATTCTCTCGCGACAAGGTGATCGGTTACCGTATCAAAGAAGACTGGTTCTTCGACAAGCAGCGTTCTGTCATGGAAGTTCGAATCATCGGTATCGCTCCCATGATTCTGGCCGTGGATGAGCAGGGTAATGTCCGCGAGGGCAACCTCAAACTTCCGCTCTTCTGGATTTATTATCCGGAGGCGCGTCAGTTGCTGGCCAATGCCGAGTGTTTCAACCGCTCCAACGATTCCGAGCGTCGTTCATTCGACGATATCTTCCAGAAGCGTCTGTTCACGAGTTACATCTTCAAGGAGTCTAACGTGTACAACCGCCGAATCGAAGACTACAAGCAAGGTCTGAATGCCCTGTTGGAGTCTGAGCGTATCAAGGACGAAATCACGAACCTGGAGCATGATATGTGGGAATATTGATTCCGCGTGCCCCCGTCAATCGAAAAACCCCGGCCTCACCGGGGTTTTTCATTTATATGCAGTTGATCGATCAGAGCGCCAGTAGCCGCTCTTGTACGGCTTCCATCAGCCACATCGGCGTGGAGGTGGCCCCGCAGATACCGACGCTGTCGCCCTCGGAAAACCAGCTTGGATCGATATCTTCCGGGCACGAAACGAAGTAGGAATTCGGGTTCGTTTTTTTACAGACATCATACAACACTTTGCCGTTGGAGGATTTCAGGCCCGATACGAACACGATGCGGTCGTGAGCCGAAGCGAAAGCCGGAAGTTGTTGGTCGCGATTGGATACTTGTCGGCAAGTGGTGTCATTGAGTTCCACCTCGATGCCTGCGGATTCCAGTTCCCGGTAGATGGAATAGAATTTTTCGGTACTCTTCGTAGTTTGAGAATAGAGGGATATACTTCTCGGCATGGTGGCAAAATCCAATTCATTTATATCCTGGAAAACAACGGCATGGTCACCGACCTGACCGATCAGGCCCTCAACCTCTGCATGTCCCCGCTTGCCGTAGATGTAGACGTTCTTCTTCTCGTCCGCGCTTTGTTTGACACGGTTCTGCAGTTTGAGTACAACAGGACACGAGGCGTCGATGAGGGTGAGGTCGTTTTCTATCGCCTTCCGGTAGGTCGCAGGAGGTTCACCGTGGGCACGGATGAGCACCTTGACGCTGCGCAGTGAATCGAGGTCATCGTGCGTGATCAAACGTAGGCCCTTGGCTTTCAGGCGTCGGATTTCCTCGTCGTTGTGTACGATATCGCCTAAGCAATAGAGGGATCCGTCTTCTGCCAAAATCTCCTCGGCAAGCTGGATGGCATACACCACACCGAAACAAAACCCGGATTGCCGGTCAATCGTGATGTTAAGTTTACGGCTCATGCGGCTTTTCGCTGACGGGAGAAGTATTCAAAAAGAAAGGTATTCATCAAAAGCATTAACAACATGTACTGGGTGTCCTCGATAGGTATGGTGAAGATGCGGATGCCCAGATTTTCAGCGTCGTTATAGCTTACTACAGGTAAAGCTGTGAGGACTCCGTTTACAACCAAAAAAGGAATCAGGGAAACCAAGTAGGCGCGAAGAAATTTCCCGAGCCATTCCGGATTCCGGTAACACGCAAAGGCAAGCAGGGCGGATGACATGGATACTTTGACGCCTGTGTAAAGTTTATCGTAGCTCAGAAGTGCAACTATGCTTGTGATAACAAACCATACGGTGAAAATGTTACGGGCTGATTTCCGGAAGGGTGGGGTAGGGT
>CAYWDY010000007.1:3592-6628 GCA_964455985.1 uncultured Flavobacteriales bacterium | reverse complement strand
CAAAGAGCCGTAGATAAAAAGGCACGAATACGGGATTAGGATGAAAAAAAGCCACTCTTCGATGGGTAATCCCCAAATCCACAGACCACAGACATATTTTGGGTTGAAGGACCATACGCCCCATAGGGTCAGGTAGTGATCCCATACGATGAAGAAGGCGGCGGTGATCAGCAGGGCAGGGAAAAGTGCCGGCCAACTTCGATAGAATTTCAGGCGGGATTCGAAAGAAACCACAAACGGAACCAATACAGAACCGACATCCAAAAGCAGGTAAGTGTACTTTTCCATGTACTATTAAAAGATGTGACCTTCTGTCAAATCAAACGTAATTGATACTGAAACCAGCTCCGAATCAATAGGAGTGCTTTCAGGCCATTAGGTATCCGAATTCGTTCTTCTTGAATCCGTCGGGCCGGCAACAACTTGATTTTTCGGAACAACGCCAGGTAATAAAGATAAGCCACATGCACGCCAAGTCGGGCTCCGGACGGTAATTGTTTGATGCCTTGGTAGGCTTCATCGAAATCGGCTTGTATGTCTTGCTCTATCGTTTCTTTGTCGGAAGCGGTGAAGTGGGAGAAATCCACACCCGGGAAATATACCCGACCTCGTTCTTCAAAATCGCTTTTTAAATCCCGGAGGAAGTTGACTTTCTGAAAAGCGGCACCCAATTTCCGGGCGGGCGGTACCAGTCGCTCGAACAGCGCGTTGTCTTTTCCGCAAAAGACGCGAAGGCACATCAGGCCCACGACTTCAGCTGAGCCATAGATGTACTCATTATAGGCTGCCCTGTCATAGTCACGAGGCGTCAAGTCCATGGCCATGCTGTGCAGAAAGGCATCGATGTAATCCAACGGGATGTCGAATTCATGAACCACATGCTGAAAGGCATGCAGGATGGGATTGGTACTTAGTTTTTCGTTCAGCGCTTGGTGTGTTTCGCGCGTGAAGCGGTCGAGAAGACTTTTCTTGTCGTGGTCATGGAACGTATCGACAATCTCATCGGCCAGTCGTACAAAGCCGTACACGGCATAAATAGCGTCGTGGTGTTTACGCTGAAGCATGTGAATGCCCCAGGAAAACGACGTGCTGTAGCGACGCGTAACGGTCTTACTGAGCTGAAGCGAGGTTTGTGTGTAAAAGTCCATGATCCTGCTGGATACGTTCGGTGACCAGTCGAGAGCTGATGACTACCATAGGCAATCCTGTTCCCGGGGTGGTGCTGGCACCTACGTAGTAAAGATTGGAGAAAAATTCGTCTTTGTTGGCAGGTCGGAAGCCGCCTACCTGATTCAATCCGTGGGCCAGTCCGAGGCCGCTTCCCTGATAGAGGTTGAAGCGATCTCTCCATTCCACGGGAGTCATGATGGTCTTACTGACGGTGTTTTGTTTGAAATCAAACCCCGTCCGTTGGCCGAGGTCATCCAGGATGGTATCCGCCAACTTATCGGCGTCGCTCCAATCGGGTTTGAAGCGAAGATCAGGAACGGGACACAGGATGAAGAGGTTTTCGTGCCCTTCCGGAGCGCAGGCGGGATTTGAACGACTGCTCACGGTCACATAGTAGTACGGTTTCTCCGGGGCTACCGATGTCTTGAAGATCGTATCGGCATATTGCTTGAAGTTGCTTCCCAGGAAATAATTGTGGTGTATGAGGTTGTCCACTTTTCCTTTAACACCCAGATAAATGGTGAAAGGAGCTAATGTCCATTCCATTTTGTCCAATCGGCGCGGACTGAATCGTGCGCGTCCAAGTACCTGACCACGGAAAGCGGCTGCATCGCTGTTGCTGATGTAGAGATCGGCCGTCCAGCGTTTGCCGTTTTGATCCACAAAGGCGGAAATCTTGCCTTGGTTGCTTTCAACCGATCGGATTTCCGTTTGGTAGTGGATTTCTACGCCTCGTTGATGTAGAAGCTTGAGCATCTCTTCCACGATCTTGTACATGCCACCGCGAACATTCCAATAACCGTCGTGTTCCAGCTCGGTGTAGTTCAACAGGCTGTATACCGCTGGAGTTTGGAAAGGCGTTGAACCGAGGAAGAAAGCGACCAGCGAGAAAATCACTTTGGCTTCTTCCGAAATGAAAATTCTGTCGAGTTCCGTCCACATGGAGCGGAACATCATTGGAGCATGGCGGAAAGGTACACGGGTCAATTGAAACAGGTAATCCAGTTTCGATTTGAAGTTGCGACGGATGACGATGTCTTCGGTGTCGTGGAAAAGCCGTTTAGCGGTACCGATGTACTGACGGATCTTGGCTTCGAAGTCGGGTTCTAGCGAATCGAATTCCCGGGCCAGTCGATCAAAATCCTTGTAGATGAGAAAGGGTTTCTTGCGGTGGGCGAAGTGTACACTGTACACCGGATTTAGCTCTTCAAGCTGCAGGGGATTGGGTATGCCGCAATCCTTGAAGAGTTCGGTGAACTCATAACTCATGCTGAAGAAAGAAGGTCCTACGTCGAACGTGAATCCGTCTTTCTGAAGCAAGTTCAAGCGACCACCGGCTCGAATGTCTTTTTCAACAATCGTTACGTGGTATCCGCGGGTGGACAGGCGTAGAGCCGTGGCAAGTGAGCCGAGGCCGGAGCCGATGATCAATACTTTTTTTGACATGGGGGAAATCTATGAGCGAGAAACACTTGCGGAATGCAAATGTTCACCGGGCGGCGTTTTCAAAATGCTCTTTCTTGAAAAGCAGCAAGCCGAATTCCTCACCGTCTTCTTTGCCCATTTTCTTGTGGTGTACTTTGTGCGCTTTGCGCATCGCACGGAAATACCGGGAATCCAGTTTATCCAGCCATTTTCCGCGGCGGTGGATGAATACGTCATGCAGGATGAAATACGTCCAGCCGTAAGCGGTGACGCCTATTCCCATCCAAAACCGGAAATCCAGGTTTTCCCATCCGAAGTACATGAGTACCATGGCGATGGAGGCGTAGAAGAGGAAGAAGAAGTCGTTTTTTTCAAATATGCCGTGGCGCGGTTCGTGGTGGCTTTTATGCAAAGACCATAAGAATCCATTCATCACATATT
>CAYWDY010000007.1:1014-3582 GCA_964455985.1 uncultured Flavobacteriales bacterium | reverse complement strand
CGACACCTTCCATGGCCAGATACGTGAGTAAAAAGGCCAGCATGTTAATCAGAAGGGAAGATTCCATGTTCTAAAGGTACTAAACAATTGGTATCCGGAAAGGTTTGCCGGCTATTGCATCCCCAGGTATATACCTATCAACAGCAACAGTGCTCCGGCTTTTTGACGATTTTCCAACGATTCGTGCAGCCACCAGCGTGACAAGAGCAGAGTTGTCAGGGGTTGCACCAACACCACTAAGGAAAACTGATGAAGCGGCAGCGTTTTCATCCCTGTATTACTGAGCGCAATACCCAGGACCGTACAAAGGCTGATCCACACCATCATGGGCTCGAAGAAACGCACGCGTGTTTTACCTGGGGCTTTCGTCGCGATAAATACTGCTGCGGAGAACACAAGAACGGTAGCTTCCTGAAAGACAGAAAAGGTCAACGTCCCAACTCTTGGAATCAGTTGTTTGAATCCCAGGTTCGCAAAGCCCCAACAGCAAGCGGCGAGTATGGCCATGGCTATTCCCTTTCGGGTAAGGCTGCTGGCTTTCCAGGAATTTTCCATCAGTCCGATACCGACCAAGGAAAGGCTGATGCCCATCAGGAAAAATGTACTTGGTACTTCATGCAAATAGATCCAGCTCAACCCGGTCGATACCAAGCTGGAGATGCAAATGATGGTTCCGGCCAAGCCTACCGGCATCCATTTCTGGGATTGGATGAATAGGATCAGGCCTGCCAGCGAAACCAAAATGAAGGCTATCGAGGCTATTACGTCGGATGGATTCCATGAGATCATTTTCTCCAGTCCGCCTGAATAGGAGTACCCGGGGCGAAAGAAGAACAGAAAAACACCTACGGAGAAGAAGATCAACAAGGTCCAGACGCTTCTCCAGATCAATAAGCTAAACAGGTTGAATTTTTCGCTGAGTGGTTTCCATAGGACATTGCTCATCCCGAAGGCCATCATGCCCAAAAACGCTACTAACCATGGTTTCATGAGGAATATGAAACGGTTTCAGTCGAGCTTCCTTGTTGATGCATACGCACCAACCTTAGGTTGTTGTATAACAAGAGCGAATCCGTTCTGCAAATTTACTATCTTGATTGGGTTATTTTCTAAACGCTTTTTTCCTAAACATCATCATGGTGCCATGGGCACGAATGAATACGTTCGTGGCCTGGGCGTCCCCCTAAATCTAAAGTCAAAAAGATAACCGCTCTGTTTCCACTTATCCTACGATATTCTCCGGGAGTGATTCATCCGTTCTCCGTTGAATCAGTTTCATCCGGTCCAAGGTTCGTTCATCCTACCACCCAACAATACTTCGACAAGGATGGCACCTTCTACGCTGCCAATTCAGGGGTTGGAGCAAGAAAAGTAGTTGAAGGCTGAGAAGGAGGCATACTACTTTAGTAGTATTTATCGATTGAATTGACAACAGATGACAATCATCCGATCCTGGTTACTCCTAGAACCTTACTAGTGAGTTACTTTTGAGTAGCTCCAATGGTCCACAGGACCTTTCAAATTTTACAAAGAGGTCGCCTTTACGAGGCGACCTCTTGTTTTTCCAGCTTTTTCTTGATTTTTAACCTAAAACGCATTTTTTCGGTTGCCAAATAGTGACAATATAATCATTTTGTATTAAAGGCGATGTCCGAATTACCGTAGTTTTGGGCCTTCTTTTCACCATTTACATTTCATTGTCTAAACGTAATGCGCATCGTTAGGGTCCTTACCATCATCAACCACCTCAGTATGGGTCCCGAAACGGTTACTTCCCTGCACAAGAAGTTGACCGAAAAGGGATTCAAGGTTTCCTCCCGAACGGTTTACCGGGATCTGGAGAATTTGGAAGAGGCATTCAAACTGGGGAACATCAAAATACGTCGAAGCGAAGGAGAGTTCAACAAGGCAACTTGGATCATCGTGCAGTCCGAGACCTCCGTTCATGTGCGTGAGGATTTGTATTTCAAAACATTTCTGACCGAACATTTCAAAACGGACTGGCTGAAATCGTTGACGGGCAACACCATCGAGGATGTTTTCTCCCACGGTAATATCATCAGTGAACAGGAAGCGGCAGCCATCCAAAAGAATATTTCCCAATTCTCCATACTTCATTCCAACTGGGGGGAATTTATCTACCACCGAGAGCATTACAATCGACTGAAGGACATCATCTGGGCCATCAGCAACCAGCGGTTGATACAGATCACCCATTTCGATCACACCACAGAAGTACAGCGTCTGTTCAGGCCGCTAAAAGCCGTTTATCATCGGGGCGCTATTTACCTGGTTGGTTTTGTTGTACTCGATAATCAATATACGATTGAAGTCCAGGAATTAGATTGCATTCGTGCCACACGCATCACGAACGATCGTTTTCAACGCGTTGATGAAGAGGAGCAAGTGCGGGAAGTTCTACGTACTCGCTTCGGTATTCACGATACCTTGGAGGGTGAAATTCATACTATCCGATTGACTATGGGAGAAAGCCCTGCTCAATTTCTAAAAAACCGTCAGTGGCATGCTACGCAAACTTTTACCAAAACGGGTGATCAATGGATTATG
>CAYWDY010000007.1:0-1004 GCA_964455985.1 uncultured Flavobacteriales bacterium | reverse complement strand
AACATCGAACTTGTTGGATGGATCATGAGCTGGCTGGAGCATGTCAAAGTGCTATCTCCTACCGTGTTGAAAGAGAATATACAAGAGCGCTTGGAATATCTATCCAGAATGTATAAGGAGAATTTCCCTCCGGTGAATCCGTCGAACACCGATAAGCCCTATGACATAGGCCTTTAATACGGTTATTGTCCCTTGAAAGACTGAGTACTAGGCCTGTTTACAATTTGTTAAAGCCCAGTCGATTTCCTACTTTCGTACCCCTTATTTAACGCTATTCTCGCGATGCATCGTCCTTCCTTTCATTCTTTGTTTCTATGCCTCTTGCTGGCCGGGGTCTTCTCTGCCAACGTGGTTTTTGGGCAAGATTCCTATTGCAACGTCACCTCCAAGACCGTGGAGGATGTCCTTTACTCCAGGGTGGACAATCCCAGCGAATATGCTACCGAAGTCACCACGGCGGTCTCCTTCCTGTTGGCCTACGAATGTGATTCGGCCTTGACCTATTTCCGCTCTGCTTATGCTATCAGTCCTACCCCTGTTCTGGTCCAGGCGATGAATGAACTGACCGGCGGCAAGGCACCCGTTGATCCTGCGGCTTCCGGTACTGTTTCCATTACCCCGGCTGCCCCGGAACCAGTAGCTCCACCCGCGCCGGCGGCTCCACCAACACCTGTGGATCCTCCTAAGCCTGTCGAACCAGCAGCTTTTTCTGCTTCGGTTAAAAAGTTTTCAGACGAGGACCTTCAGGCATTTCAATCCAAAGGTCTCCTCAAGGTCAAGCGACTGACCGAATATTTCAATATCATTTCTCAGAAGTCGACTCCTAATCCGACTGCACAAAACACCATTCAAGCTGCCGTCGAGCTTTTTGACAATGATAGCCGTTCAGTCGAAGTATCCAGCGTCACCCGGGCGCAAAAGACGCGCTTCCCGATACGTACCTACCTCAACCGCTTGCGCATGCTCAATTACGAGCGTGTGGTCATTGAAGCCGCTGACTTTTC
>CAYWDY010000006.1:30291-30507 GCA_964455985.1 uncultured Flavobacteriales bacterium | reverse complement strand
GTAATAGAATGGCCGTTTGTTCTCGTATAGGTCTGGTTGCCGTTGCTAGAGAAATAGATCCGGCCGAAGGATGTTCCGGTACCGGCTGATGCTCTTGTAATCACACCGGATCCCGAGAAGTTCACAGAAGATCCTTTCAGGTAAACTTCTTGATCAGCGTTGCTGTTGGAGGTATTGTTATCGAATTGCAGAGTGCCTCCGCTTTGGAGGAAAGTA
>CAYWDY010000006.1:17089-30281 GCA_964455985.1 uncultured Flavobacteriales bacterium | reverse complement strand
GCGTCGTCGTTGGCGGAGTTTCTCTCGGTGTTGTTGCTGTTGGAGGTGTTGTTGTCGAATTGGAGTGTGCCACCGCTGTGAAGGAAAGCGCCAAGAATATTCAGCTTGCTGATGTCAGCAGTTGTCGTAGTGGTATTGTTATGTAGGGTCAAGGTGCCGCCGCTGATAGTCCCACTTCCCGAAACGGTCATTACGGTGCTTCCGGTTGATCCTTTCAAATTCATACTGCCACCCGACACGGACAGCGAGGAGGATACGCTTACACTTGCATTTCCCGCTTCCCGTGAAAAATAAAGAGTGCCGCCGGATTGACTCATAGATCCGTTTACAGTCATGCTAAGGGCATGTGCCGCTGTCGATAGGGGGAAGTTGAAGCAATTGTTCGCTCCGGATACGTTCATATTTCCGACTATGGAAATGATCTCGTTGCCCTTTCCGGCCGACCCCGTGAATTCAGCATTCGGGCTTCCGCCCAATACCAGATTGCCTCCGACCAGCATCACAAATCCATAGTTGTTTATGCTGCTTCCGATGGAGGTGAGGGACAGCCCTCGGAATATGTTCGAGTTTGCTGTAAATGCTGTGGTGAAATGATTTACCACTTGCAGGGTACAATTGCTTGTTGTGGTGGCATTCACTCCTGTCTGACCTGTGAAAAAGCCGCCGCTGATGGAGAGGTCGTTCACCGTCGCTTGAAACAATCCACACTGTGTGGTGCTGACGTTGTAAATGAATCGGGTATCGCCGGCGGTCTGCGAAAAAGTTCCGCCAACAGTAAGATTGGCATTTCCATTGCCCACATTGGCTACTCCCGTGTTATATATCACGTTAAAAAATCCAGCATTGGTTATGTTTCCGCTTACCTGAACATTCATGTTGCCATTACCATCTACCAGCGCAGCGAATTCTCCTCCGTTGTTAGTGATGCTGGATGCCGTAATGGTAGCTGTTCCGGGGTGAGTTCCCACGTGACCGTACAAATAGGAATTGATCGACGAAAGAATGATGGACTGGAATGGAGTTGTTGTCATGGATCCTGATTTATCCAAAGTGATCCATGCGGTCTCGATTGTCAATGTGCCCAGGACGCGACGTGTTTCAAACCAATTGTTCTGATTCCATTCGAAAATAGTATTGCCCGAAATGCTATTCAGTTTGAGGTTTCCGAAATGCGAGCTGACTACAGAGCCAAGCGGTACGTTGTAGTCATACCATTTTTTAATCTGAAGTGTACTGGTGGCTTGATAGCTTTCAATGCCATTGGTGAAGAAAGTGCTTCCTGCCAGCGTATTGGATTTTGGGTCCCAGACTACAGTTCCGGTTGGGCCTACCGTGACATTCTTGGAAACAGCCAGCGTCAAGTCGCCGATCATATTTAGGGTGCCGTTTACAGCAATGTCACCGTTTATCGTAAGTGTTTTGGGATTGTTGGTAGGCCACGTCAAGATACCTCCCGGTTGGATGGTAACAAGGCCTATCGCGCGATTCCCATCCACGGAAATTGTATGTCCGGATTGGATGACCACAGAATCGGTGTTTGTCGGTGCGCCACTGGGACTCCAACAGGTGCTGCTAGACCAGTTTCCGGATGCGACCGATGTCTTGACCGTTGCCGATGATTGATTCCACGGCCATGCTACTGCGATAATCCCCAAGGATAACGCAAAAAGAGATAGACGAAGGTTCATGTTCATACCAGTGATGTACGTGCGTTAACGACCTGTTGAAATCACTACATTCGATTCGGGCTTCAGGGTTTTGAAGCGAAGTCCGGTGCGTTGTACCTGTTGCGCAGGACGGTAGAGTGGTGTGGAAATGCTTTTGTCGATTACCACTGGTAGATTATCATAATTCACGGGTTGGCGGTTGCCCGGATCATGGGCTTTGATCCGATCGATCCGTCCCGTTTGGATCAGTACACTTAGTGCGATTCCGCCGGCAACGAGGATGGTGCTGGAAATCAGAATTACCAGACGTCGGCGTTGGTGTTGGCCGGGTTTGATGCGTAAGGATTTTTTCATAGACGCAGGAGTTGACTAGTCTATAATTCTACGTCAAATGCAGTGGCCCTGATCAGTGCTCCGCTTCCGGTTTGGCTCAGATGTAAGTTTGGTACTAGTATTCGTTCAGGTTTATGCTATTACCTGTATACCATCGACAGAAAAGCTGTTTACACTTTTATCTAGCGGTAATTTTCGTGTAAGAAAAAGTGAAATATTTTTCTAAAACCCCATTATAAGACAAAAAAAAGCCCTCCAACTGGGAGGGCTTTCAAATCGGTAGCGATGCGGTCATTCCACCGCAAAAATGAGGTCGTCTTCCGTGATCTCGCTGTTCTCGGACAGGATAGCAGCTCGCTCAATGACGGCCTTCAGCTCACGGATATTTCCAGGCCATTTGTATTCCATCAGTCTTTTCATGGCCGTGCGACTGATATTGATAGGAGGCATGCTGTTCTCTACACAGAATTCAGTCAGAAATTTTTTGGACAGCAATATCACATCTTCGCCGCGCTCATAGAGAGGGGGGAGGTGGATCAGGAATCCTTGAAGGCGGTAGTAGAGATCTTCGCGGAATTTACCTTCGCGCACTTCGTGCGCCAGGTTTCGGTTCGTGGCAGCTACCACGCGAACATCCAGTTTGATAGGCTTATTGCTGCCGATACGTGTCACTTCTTTTTCCTGAAGTACACGCAACAGTTTAGTTTGCAGTAAGAGATCCATTTCTCCGATCTCGTCCAGGAAGATGGTTCCACCATTGGCCTCTTCGAACTTGCCAATGCGTCTCTCGCGGGCGTCGGTAAAAGCTCCTTTCTCATGTCCGAACAATTCACTTTCGATCAGATCGGGAGGAATGGCACCCATATTCACCGTCACAAACGGCTTCCGGGCACGTGGAGAGTTGTAATGGATGGCTTTAGCCACCAATTCCTTGCCAGTGCCGCTCTGGCCGGTCACCAGCACCATGATATTGCTCTTTTCCACCTTTTGAACCAAGCGCAATGTTTTCATCACCGCGGAGCTGGATCCGAGTATGGTGTTGTATTTATTTCGGTCGAGGACCAGTTCTTTCAGGTGTTCGTTTTCCTTTTTCAGGTCCACCTGCTTACATAGGTTTTTGACCGTATTCTCCAGGTTGATGACAGCATTTTCGTTTTTGATGATGTAGTCTACCGCCCCCCGACGGTAGGTGTCGATGACCACTTCGAGTTTGTCCTGCCCGGAAACTACGATGCAATGAATATCGTTGTCGTAGTTCTTAATCTTCTCCATCAGTTCTATCCCATTCATCCCGGGAAGCATATAGTCGATGCTGACAATGTGTGGATTACGATGCAATTCTTTCAGGCACGATTCAGGGTCGGGGAAATAGGTGACGTCTACCTGCTCCAGTTTCTCCAAAGTCAGTTTCATGACACTTCCCAGAAAGGTGTCGTCTTCAACAATGAAAATGCGTGTTAAGGACATGGTGAGTACGGTTTCTAGCTTCTCTTTGTAAGGAATAAAGGCCCTCAGGGTTGCAGCCTTTCGGCCCAAAATCTCTACATTTACCAACCTAAACTTACAATTTTTGGCGGCATGAAGAGCCGACTGATACTACTCGTCATCGTCCTTTTTCTGGCTACGCCCCTCTGGATGCGTATCGCTTGGGAGTTTTCCCCGACGAAGCGGCTGAACGTGATTATCGCGGATAAGACGGTGTTGGATGCGAACAGTTACAAACACCGTTCGATAAACTGGATTCTTGACCACCATAAGTACGTCAAAGAAGACGGCGGTTTTTACGACATCAACAAGGATTATTTCGGGTTTTTCCCGCAAGAGGATGAGCGGTATGACATCCGCGATTTTGACAACCTGAATGAGCCCGAGCTGGACAGTATGTCCAAAGGGAATGACCTGCTCTATATCGCGGATACCTACGGGATTCTAGGGAATGAGTGGTACAGACACCGTGACCGCAATGAAAATTCAGGCAGTATCTATGGCGGGTTAACGGAAAAAGACCTGCTGCTCATCCAGAAGATGGACGATGCCGATAAGCTCGTCGTTGCTGAATTCAATTCTGTTGGATTTCCGACTCCTTTGGCCCTTAGACTTCGCTTTGAGCAGAAATTGGGAATGGCCTGGACCGGATGGATGATACGTTCTATCGCTTCCTTGGACACGGTTAACAACCCCGATCTGCCCCGTTGGATTGTTAAAACCTACCGCCAAGCCAATAATGGTCGCTGGCCTTTCCAAAAACCGGGTATCCTATGTGTACACGAATCCGGACGTGTGTTGGTATTGGAAGAGGGGCGTGAACTGACGTCATGGATCCCGGACCTGGTGACCCGCCGATCTTTTTGCGATCAGACCGGAGTCCCTGAGCGACTCATCTACCCGTATTGGATGGATGTATGGTCCAATATGAACGACTCCAACGAGGTGGTGGCTAACTATGCTTTACCTCTGACAGATGCAGGCAAGCGTATCCTCACGGAACAAAAAGTACCCATTACTTTTCCCGCAATTGTGCGAAGGACGTCCGGCTTCCGGTTCTATTACTTCTGCGGGGATTATGCCGATAATCCGACCAAGTTCCGTTTTGCGCAGCTTTCTGGCGTGACGGGAATCAAATTCCTGCTCTATAACGCCATTGACCAGACGGACAGAAATCGTTTCTTCTGGGAGTATTACCTGCCACTGATGAGTTCGATTTTACAGGATGAATACCGGCGGTCTCCGCGGTATGAAGCAGGTCTTATTTTTTAACGGCAAAGCCAGTCCGTTTCATTTCGCCCCAGTTTTTCACACCGGTCATGAGATCGAGATTTCCGCGGATGGCGTAATAGACATTCATCGGGTGGATGATCACGGGTTCAATCAGCGCCGTCGATAATAAGCGCAGGATATCCCGTTTCTTCTTATACTGGTGGTAGGAGAATTCTTCGAACAGGATCGCTGCGGTCGAGTAGAAGATAGCGAACGCATAAATCAGAAGGAACAGCGTGATGAAGAGCTCGAAGTTGAGGATGCCCAAGAAGGACATGATGATGAGGTAGGAAAAGGCTAGGGCTTCTACGATAGGGGCCATCCACTCGAACAGGAACCAGAATGGCATGCTGATCATACCCAGGAAGTGATACTTGGGATTCAAGATCAGTTTTTTATGCAGCCATAGCGTTTCGGCAGTGCCACGTGTCCATCGGTTTCGTTGCTTGCTGAGTATCTTGATGCTCGAGGGCGCTTCGGTCCAACACAAGGGGTCGGGTAAATAGACGACTCTGTATTTCTCTTTTCGTTCTTCCATGTAGCGGCGCATTCGGATCACCAACTCCATGTCTTCGCCGACGGTCTTGTGGTTATATCCACCAGCCGCAATGGCAATCTTTTTATCGAACATCCCGAAAGCGCCCGAAATCAGAATCAGTCCGTTCAAGCGGCTCCAGGCCATCCTTCCTAACAGGAACGCTCGGAAATACTCCAAGACCTGAACCCGGGGCAAGATCTGCTTGGGTAGATTCACGCGCGTGATCTTTCCGTCGGAAACCTCGCAGGAATTGGCTATTCGTACTACACCCCCAACGGCGATGACACGACGGTGGGTGCGCTCTTCCATGAAGGGTTTTACCATCTTGAGCAGCGAGTCGTACTCCAAAATGCAATCTACATCTATGGCTGCGAAAAGCTCAAAGTTGGAAATGTTGATGCCTGCGTTCAGGGCGTCGGCCTTACCTCCGTTCATCTTGTCGACGACGGTGAGTTTGCGTATGGATTCATTCTTTGACTTATAAACGCCCCGGATTTCCTTGCATGGAACCCTTTCGTCAAAAGCATACGGTACCTTCTCCAATTCGTACGCCTCAATCATCAGCTGTAAGGTGTCATCCTTACTGCCGTCGTTGACAATGATCACTTCGAAATTGACGTAATGTATGTTCAGCAGTGAACGAACGTTTTCAACGATGGTCTTTGATTCGTTGTAAGCGGGAGCGATGATAGAAATCGATGGGGTGGAAGGGGCGGAGAGCACATCCTTGAAGTCGATGAAAGAATTCCGACGCAGGTAATGGATCATTTCGCGAGCGGACAGCACGGACAGGATGATATAGGTCAGGAACAGTGTTCCGCTATAAACCAGGATGAAGTGGTCGGCGAACTTGGTGAAATAGTAGAAGAAATACCCCATCATAGCGCTTTACAGTCTCTGGTCTTTGGCGTGTGCAACAGCAATCCTCATCCGGTCGGAACCCTTTCGCGATAATTCTTCCACCAGAAGTTGCCCGCGATCTCCGGCGTGCAACAGCGATCTCAGAATGAATACGGTCTGGGAGATATCCTCCTGCGGCTTTTTCAGGATTCGCTCCAGGAAGTCGGTCGATTTGGAAGTGCCTATCTGGGCGATGGATTGGATGATTTCGTTTTGGACCGTTTCCGACTCACTCGAGAAGCGCTCGATGAGCGACTGTTCGATCAACGCGTTGTTGCAGCGTACGAATGTCCGGATGATTTGCAGCCGCTGACGTTCGCTGGCGTGGTCCATCATATTCAGCATTTTGGGTAATGATTGCGTCTGCTGAAAAGCACCCGTCATGCTGATGGCGAACTCAACCACCGAGGGGTTCAGAGCTTCAAACCACCGGCTGAATTCAGGAACTGCTTCCTTGGGCATGCGGGTGAGCATCGTATAAATATTGGCTTGGTCCCAGTCACTTAGAATGCCTTTTTCATGATCCAAAAAGGACAGGTGGTCTGATTCACTGAGTTTCATCAACGCTACCCGCGCTTCATACCGCAATATTTCATGAGAATGCTGGATGAACGGTTTTATCTGTGGAATCGCGGACTTCATGTTCATGCGGGAGAGCTCTCGCAACCCCAACGCTTTTATGTCCCAGCGGCGGTGTTTAAGTCGCTTCAGCGAGTGCAGGTATAATCCGCTGTTTTGATAGGTTTTTTCCAGTCGGCCAACGGTCTCCCCGGAAAAACTCTCGTGAAGATGAACCAAGGTCTCCAGAATAACTTCCCGGTTAAAGAGATTTTTGAGATCCTTATTATCGATCAATTCAAATACCCGTTCACCTTCCAGTTGATCTTCATCGCCGAAAAGAATCTGGTGGAAGATATCGATATACTTGTCCTTGATGCGTCTTCGTCGGATTTCATGGTTTGTCTTGATGATTCTGCTGGAAATGACTACGAAGAGCAACGACAGGATCAAGGCTACCAGCAGCAGGGTGATGGCGAAGAGTACTCGGATGTGTAGGGGGAATTCATTGACGGAACGCCCCATTTCTTCTGAGGTGTACTGAATGTCCGTCCAATTGATTTGAAGAATCATCAAGGTCCCCGCTTTCTTACTGTCCTTCGCTCAACAAACGCATCAGTTCTTCCGTCGCAAATCGGTAACGCTCGGTGATGTAGCTCTTTAGTCCTGGGACGAAATTGCCCGGGTCGAGCGGATCTCCGATAGTCGACTCCAAGTTGGTGTCGAAATCAGTATTGGAATACATTTTGTTCACATCGGCATATACCGACACCCGAATACGCAACGAAAGGCTGTCAATGGTGTGGGTTATTTTCTCCGGTTGAAGGTCGTTGACCAAGAGATCGCTGACAATGTTCAAATACCGTTTGCGGATCATCTTGTTTTTCATCAGGGTTTTTTCGAGCAGTGGACGAGATCCCGAATAAGGTATCGTATCCGGGGTAAGCACGCTCATTCGGGTTAGTTGCGGGAAATTCATGATCGGATTCCAGGCCGCAAAGGCATAGTTGCCATCCAGCGAGATCCAATACCAGCGGAAGGTCAAGCTGTCGTGATACAAGAAGTAGTTGTGCGGGTAAAACATGTTGTAGGCGTCGATGTTGCCCAACAGGTTGTTGATCGCCCACGATCGTAACATCTGATCGAGGTCGATATTCGAGTCGAGTCGTTTCATGTATTCGGACTCGTTCAGCGTGCTGTCGTTGATGGTTTTGATCAGTTTGATCAGGTCGCTCCAGTCGTTCTTGGTACGATTGTTCCTCAGGATGTATTTCTGGTAATACTTGTTCGGGTCGTTGCCGTAATAGACCAAATTGGCCAGCGGTTCTCCCTGAAACAGGTTTCCTCTCGAGTCGTTGAATCGCTGCTTCAGGAATATGTCATCGATGTTGTCGGTGACCAAGTATAACCCAAGATATTTGTCGTTCAGGTAGACTTTAGCAAACGTTGCCCTAGGAGCAGGGAGGTTGTACTTGTGCATCAGGTCGAGGTAGATCTTCTCCCTGATCATCGTCGGATCCTTGAAGTTGTTGTTCAGGTTGATTTCTTCCAGGCCGTTGAAATCCTGTCCTTTGACGAAACGGTTGAATTTGATACGGAATGGTTTCTTTCGTCCTGGATGGAACTGATAGGAGGATTCCCCTTTGAAACGTACCCCGCAGGAGTACAGTGTCTTTCCATCAACCGTGATAGCAGCCTGCATGTAAAAGGGGGTCTCCAATGAATCTTGCCATTTACGGTAGATTCCCAGTGAGTCCCAATAGTTGCATTCGTTGAAGGATATGCGGATACTGTGAATGGAGTCCTTGGCGAAAAAGGATTTGCCGAAGTCTTTCTTGCTTACTTTGGTTGAAGCAGTCTTCACCTGGCCATTGGCTAATGAGACCATGACGAGCAGTGCTAGAGGTAAAAGTAGTCTTGCCATTCGCATGATCAGAAATATGTTTTGAGTTGAAGTCCGATGGATACCCGTTGGTAGTAGGCGTTTTTACGCAACTCTTGGTTCGAGTAGTTGATATCGCCTTTTATGAAACACCGACCAAAGGCGCGGCTTTGCAGTTCTGCACCAACTTGCCAGGTCGTAAGTTTTGAAATCGTTTGGCTAAAATACCTCCTGTCATCGGGTGATTCGCCGTACCCGATCCGGATGCCTGCGTAGTGGTCGGCATCGCCAAAATACCTCCGTAGCCGGAAGAAGTAGGTTTCGGAAGCCCGCTGTAATAAGGAGGATTCTGATAACGTGTCCTTCGGTCGAGGTGTGATGAACATGCGGAAGGAAATCCAGTAATTCTTGTAATAATTGGATATGCTGGTCGTGTAAATGGTGGTGGAGGAGGTGAACTTCAGGTATCGGATACCTCCGGAGAGTTCGAAGTTGGCCGGAAGCTTCTGGTAAATTTCAGCCCCATAATTCTGTTGAGGGTAGATGGAAGATGTAGATGTGCCGGCGGTCACATCGGCATAAGAGGATTTGGTGAAATGCAGGTAGGATTCGATTTCATATTGCACGCCCTGTTTACTGAAGCGTTCTGCCGCATTGCCACGCATGATGATGGATCCGAACCGGAAGGAACGTCCAATCTCAGCGGAAAACTGTTGCTGAGGTTTGAAGTCGCGATCAAAGAAATCCGCATCATACCCGAATTGAATTCGGTTGTTCAGTCGGTCCGCATCCAACGAAATCATCATGTTCAGGGCTTCTTTATTGCCCGGATTCACTTCGATTACCCGTCGGAGGGTAACGGCTGCGCTCTCTTTGTCGTCTTGTTTGATCTGCACTTTCGCTTTTCGGATGAGCAACTCTTCCGAAGTAGGGTTGGAGGCAAGTCCCAGTCGAAGATAATCCGAAGCGACGTCGTAATGGTTGGTCCAGATCTCCACGTCAATCAAGGCGGTAAGGGCATCCAGATCGTTCTCCTTTTCAATCAATACGCGACTCAATTCCGTCCTGGCGTTGTCGTACTGTTTATCCCACGCGTACGTTCGCCCCATATACGTCCTGACTTCGTAGTAATCGGGTTTTCTCTCCAGTATTTTCTGACAAATCCGACGGGCCTGCTCTGTATTTCCCGAGCTGCCGTAGTTACGGGCTTGCCGGAAAAGAGCATCAATATCCGTTTTGTCGGTGATGACAATGGTCGTATCGCGCCCTTTAGATTGGGCCAAGCAGGTCGAAACAGGTCCGAAAACGGATAATAATATCAATCCCGTGACCAGGTATGGCAGTAGTTTTTTCAAAGGCTTATGTGGGGGTTACCCACGCGTAAATATTGCGAAATTCGAAAGAAAAATGGAGCAGTAAACGTAAAAATATTACAACAACCTCACGTTGATGAAACGACATTCATCAGGAGTTTCTTCACTCGGACCGAAAGTTCGTTGGGACTGAATGGTTTGGTGATGAAATCATCCGCGCCCAGTTGAAAAGCCTCCAGGACGGTCTTCTCCAAACCGATAGAGGATACGATGATGATCGGTGTGCGTAGGGCCATCTCCTTGCGGATACGATGCACGATCTCCAAACCGGTGAGGTAGGGCATCATGATATCGGTGATGATAATGTCAGGCTGGACGGATTTTACTTTTTCCAAAGCCTCTTTTCCGTCCGACGCCAGGTGGATCTCGTACCCTTCTTTACGAAGACGAAACTCCACCATTTTTAGCACCATCTCATCGTCTTCGCAAATCAAAACTTTCATAGGACTGTCCTTTAGACGGACTGAAAGGTACAGTATTTATCGCAATGTGTCCAATTCACCGCGCAGTTGATCGAACACGGAATCACTGGTTTTTTTCACCTGTTGGATAAGCTCCTGGATGACCATGGGTCGATCGGGAACTCCGTTGGTCAGTTGTTCGATTTCGGCCAGTGTCTTTTGCAGATCCGGAAGTCCGATATAAACGAAAGAAGGTTTTATGCGGTGTGCGATATGACGAAGCTCTTCCCAATTTTGCTGGCGGAAATGTGCTTCCATTTCTTCCAAGGCCTGGGGAGTCTTGTTCAGGAACATTTCAATCATCTCGATGATGAAGGCGTCATTACCGTCTGAAATCTGTTTTAGGTAAGTCAGATTGATCTTCGGAGGGTTACCCTGTATCCAATCCGGAGTTTTGGGCTGAAACCTACGATTCAGCACCTGGTTTTTTCCTGAATTTGGAATATTCGGGGAGATCATATCGTTCTGTTCGCTTGCAGGAGCGAGGGGGGATTGGGTATACGCTTCCGGTTGCTTGCGGGTTAGGGTGTACACGACATTTTTTAAGGTCTCCGGGTCGAACGGTTTTCGGATGTATTCATTCATTCCATTTTCAAAACTCATCTGTCTTTCGCTGTCGATGACATGCGCTGTCATGGCTACGATCGGTAGCTCGCGGATGGCAGCGGATGAATGTTTACGGATGAGACGTGTTGCCGTGTGGCCGTCCATCTCCGGCATCTGAATGTCCATGAGAATGATGTCGAAGGACTGTTGCTCCAGTAGCCGGATAGCGTCGGCGCCGTTGTTTGCGCATTCGATTTGCGCGCCCCAATCCGATAAGAATTTTTTGGCGATCAATTGGTTTACCGGATGGTCTTCCGCCAATAGCACGCGTACTCCGGAGAGCACGTGACTATCGTCGCTATTTTCCGGTACTTGGCCACCGATATTTTCCTGAACGATACCGAAATCCAATTCCACCAGGAAGCGGCTTCCCTTGCCGGGTTGGCTGCGGACCAGCACTTGACCGCCTTGCATCTCCACCAGTAGTTTCACGATGCTTAGTCCTAAGCCTGTGCCGCCGTATTTGCGGTGTGTATCGGTCGAGGCCTGTTGGAAGCGTTCGAATATTTGCTCGATGCTGGAAGCCGGAATTCCGATACCCGTATCGCGTATCTCAAAACATAAACGGACCGAATCGTGATCCAATGATTTTACCATCGCTTTGATCCGTACATCGCCCTCATCGGTGAATTTGATGGCGTTGCTGACCAAGTTGTTCAACACTTGGGATAAGCGGGTAGGATCACCCGAAACGGTTTCGGGTACCAACGGGTCGATTTCCATCGATAACGTGATTCCCTTTTCAGTCGCCTTAGCGCGGAAAAGCTCTTCGGTCAACAATATGATCTCGGACGGATGGAAAGGGATGGACTCGAAGGTCATCTTTCCCGAATCGATCTTGGAGAAGTCAAGGATGTCGTTGATGATGACCATGAGGTTCATCGTTGATTTGCGAATGAGCTCCAGATAACGGAACTGTTCTTCGCTTGGTGTTGTGCGAAGCAGTATGTTGGTCAGGTTGAAAATGCCGTTCATGGGCGTGCGGATCTCGTGGCTCATGTTGGCGATGAAATTCTGCTTCATCGCCGCAGCCTCTTCCGCCATTTGTTTGGCTTTAGTAAGCTGAGTGACATCCGTGGCTACGCCGGTGACACCCATGATCGTGCCGGATTGGCTGCGCATGGGAGAATAGAATATCTCGAAGAAATGGACGCCCGCTTCGACCACCACATTTTCGGATTCGCCTTGCATTCCTTTTTCAAATAGTCGACGCGCATCAGGAACAATTTCATCGAGTGTGGAAATGTGTTTTCCGATGATCTCTTGGTTCTGGAAGTTGAATGGTTTGGTTCCTTTGCCGTCGAACAGTGTAAATAGTCCGTTTGAGTCCAAGGCGAAGACTCCAATCGCTTCTGAGTTTCACGTAGCTGTGACTTCAGTTCATTCTGCTTTCGCTGATTCTCCAGGTTTTGGTGGATACTGATCAGCTTTTGAGCCGCACCTTCGGAATTGATCTGGTCTTTGGTCAGATAATCGTTAGCGCCGCTTTGCATGGCTTTCACCGCATTCGTCAGATCACCGTGGCTCGTCATGATGATGATCTGGCAGCTCTTGTTGTGGGATCTGATTTTTTCCAATACCTCCAAGCCATTGGCTCCGGGAAGATTGTAGTCCAAGAAGATGCAGTCAAAGGAAGACTGACTTACCTGTTCTAGCGCTTCTTCAGGTTCGAAGGCGAAGGCAAGATCCAGCGGGAATCCGGTGCTGTTTAGGTAGCGCGATATGCGCATCCGGTCAACGTCGTCGTCTTCGATGATTAGAATCTTGAGGCGGTGTGTGAGCATGGGAATGGGGTTGACGAAGGGGATGTCCCTCGGCTCCCATATTAGCCCCAAATAGGCCTAGTAATAGCCTAAAAGCCCCGGTATTCTTACAATCAGCGGTATTGCCTGAAATAAAAATCGATCAATCGGTAAAAATCATCAGCGTCCAGGGTGGACTGACCGCCCAGGAATTTTTCGGTGGCGACACCGATCTCAGGAGGAGAAATGAACCCGTCCCGGTTCGTGTCGATAGGCCTGAACTCCAGGGGAATTTCCAAGACCGTTGAACCGGTACTTGTGGAAGCGTCCGTAGAGGAACCCAGACGATCCACACTGTGAAGGTATTCGACAATG
>CAYWDY010000006.1:11365-17079 GCA_964455985.1 uncultured Flavobacteriales bacterium | reverse complement strand
TTGAAGATCTTCCATCATTTTCTGGGTTACGGTAACGCCGTCTTCGTTGACTAATGCGCCGTAACTGCTCTTGGGCTCTTTGTCCCGATAGTCCGGAATGCCGTCTCGGTCATAATCTATGGGTCTGCCGGCGGCATCCACTTGACGTGCGCTCTTGTCAATCACGGCATCACGGACATCCGGAATGCCGTCCTGATCGGCGTCTTCGCTCTCCAGGGATTTGAAATCGACGTTGGAGTATTCGGACTTCTCCGAACGTTTTTTGCCACCGAAGTCATAGCGGAAAACGGCCGAGGTGAAAATCAAATGGTCGTTCTTGCTGTCTCCGCGTCGTTCGCCATAGCTTTCGTTGGTGATTCCATCCAAGAAGTCAGACTGAACGAAATGGTAGGTGGAGGTGAATTGAATCGAGGAACGGTCCGTCAGTCTCATGCGAAAGCCGGCACCAATCGGGAAGCCGACACAGTTCTGCCGGTATTTGCCGAACCCGTCCAGGTTGGCATCGCGTATGTTTGTTTCATATACGTAATCCCGGTAGAGTAGGGAGGCGTAGATCGCATTCGGATCGTATTGGTCCAGACTGCGAATGGTCCCGTCATTCCAATAGTGATAGGTGGTTCCGTTCTCATCCTTCAGGTCCGTGTAGGAATTAAAGAACAGGAATTCCACACCGGCACTGATGTATGGCGTGATGGTGGCATCGGGCTTCTTCTTTCGGATGAAATCGTACCGAGCTTGTAATCCCTGACTGAAAATATTCGATTCGAAATTCAGGGGCCGGTTGACGTCGTAATTATTGGCAGAGGCCTTGCCACTCAGGTAGAATGCGGAGATGGAAATGTTCTTGATGTGGAGGAATTCCAGTTCGATCTGGAAGCCCGCATGTGAAAGGAATGATCCGCTCAATCGGTCCGAGCCGACATCTCCTCGGTAGACCATGATCCCGGGTCCGGCACTAAGAGCGGGACGTAACGCGTTTTCTGCAGCCAGGGCTTGATTCAGAGAAAGCGAACAACAGCAAAATGTGAAAAGAGTAAATAGCGTAAGCCGACGATGTATCATGGCTCCACGAAGTTAGTACTAAGTGACAGGAAATGGAAATGATTCCAGGGAGAAGCCTTACGAATCTCCGTCAATTTCCATAATCAGGAAAAAACAGGGTGTCAGAAATTGGGTTTCAGCAGGTATCGGGAGTAGAACTCATTGATGTGAGCCACTGCTTCGTCGGCTGTTTCCGTCACCTTGAAGAGATTCATGTCCTTTGGGTCGATCATTCCTTCTTCGATAAGCCGGTCTTTAATCCAGTCGATAAGTCCCGACCAGTAAGCCTTACCCGCCAGTACGATCGGGAATTTTCCAATCTTCTTGGTTTGGATCAGCGTCAAGGCCTCGAAGAGTTCGTCCAAGGTGCCAAAGCCGCCGGGGAGAACCACAAATCCCTGTGCGTACTTGATGAACATCAGCTTGCGGCTGAAGAAGTAATCGAACGTAATCAGTTTATCGGGATCGATGTATGGATTCGCATATTGCTCGAACGGGAGTTCGATATTCAATCCGACCGACTTCCCACCGGCCGTTCGAGCGCCCTTGTTGGCCGCTTCCATGATACCGGGTCCGCCGCCTGTGATGATGCCGTACCCTTCTTTGGTCAGCTTGTAGGCGATCTCCTCCGCCAGTGCGAAGAAGGCATGGTCGGTCTTGGTCCGGGCTGATCCGAAGATGGAAACGCACGGTCCGATCTTACTCAACTTCTCAAAACCGTTGACGAACTCGGCCATGATCTTGAAGATCTGCCACGTGTCCATGGTTTTGATCTCCTGCCAGTCTTTGTCTGAAAAAGCTTTTCTGATTTTGTGGTCGTCCTGATTCATAGTATTGGCCGGTTGAGAATATGTTAACTCATGACCGGACCCCGTTCTACGTCAGAAGTACATCAAGGTTGCTTCGGAGAAGGGATGAACGGGACAGTATGATATCCCGGTCCAAGTTACCGGGCGTACTCGGCTCCCTGAAGCTCCTGCTTAAGAAAAGCAGCGGTGATGCTGGTAGGATGCTTGAGTACTTCGGCAACGGTTCCCTGCGTGATGATGGTGCCACCCCGCTGTCCGCCTTCCGGACCAATATCGATAATATGGTCTGCCGCCTTGATGATATCCATGTTGTGCTCGATGACAAGAACCGTATTGCCCTTATCCACTAAACGGTTCAGCACGTCCAACAGGATGCGGACATCTTCAAAATGCAATCCGGTGGTCGGTTCGTCGAGGATATAAAACGTGTTACCGGTATCCCGCTTCGCCAGCTCAGAAGCCAGCTTTACCCGTTGCGCCTCGCCGCCGGAAAGCGTCGTACTCTGTTGTCCAAGGGTCAGGTATCCTAAGCCGACTTCTTCCAAGGTTTTGATCTTATGCCGGATCGAAGGAAGGTTCTCGAAAAAAGTCACGGCTTCTTCCACGCTCATGTCGAGGACATCACTGATGGATTTTCCGCGATAGCGGATTTCAAGAGTTTCCCGGTTGTACCGTTTCCCCCGACATGTTTCACACTCTACATGAACGTCCGGCAGGAAATTCATTTCAATGACCCGCATACCTCCGCCTTGACAGGTTTCACAACGTCCGCCTTTTACGTTGAATGAAAAACGTCCCGGAGCGTAGCCTCGTATCTGCGCTTCGGGGAGGGAAGCGAACAGGTTGCGGATGTCCGTGAAAACGCCGGCATAGGTAGCCGGATTGGATCGTGGTGTGCGGCCGATGGGCGACTGGTCGATCTCGATGACCTTGTCGATATGCTGTAACCCTTGAATGGATTTGTAGGGGAGAGGCTTTTGCTCGGCACCGTTGAAATGCTGATGCAGGATCGGATATAGGGTTTCGTTGACCAAGGTGGATTTTCCGCTGCCGGACACGCCGGTCACCACGACCAGTTTTCCCAAGGGGAAACGGGCGTTCACTCCTTTCAGATTATGTCCGGTGGCACCTTTCAACTCCAAAACTTTACCGTGGCCCGCTCTCGGTTTGTCACGGACCGGGATGGATTTGCGTCCAGCCAAATAATCGGCCGTAAGTCCTTTTTGATGGATCAAGGAATCCGGTGTGCCGATGGCTACGATTTCTCCGCCGTGAATGCCGGCGCCAGGGCCGAGGTCCACTACGAAATCTGCTGCCTGGATGGTCTCCTTGTCGTGTTCCACGACGATGACCGAATTGCCGGCGTCCCGAAGTTGCTGCAGCGAACGGATCAAGCGCTGGTTGTCACGCTGATGAAGTCCGATGCTGGGTTCGTCGAGGATGTACAACACACCCACCAGCTGAGATCCGATCTGGGTGGCCAGCCGGATACGCTGCGATTCTCCACCACTCAGGGAACGGGAACTCCGGTGTAACGTCAGGTAATCCAACCCGACTCCCAATAGGAAGTCCAGTCGCTTGCGGATCTCCTTGATCACTTCCGAGCCGATTTTCTTTTGCCGGGCCGATAACCGGCTCTCCAGGCCTTGGAACCACGTATGCAGCTGTTGGATATCCATCGCAGCCAGATCGGAAATGGATTTGTTGTCGATTCGGAAATAGAGAGCTTCCGGTTTAAGTCGGCTGCCGTGGCAGGCTGGACATTCCACCTGGTGCATGAAGCCTTGTACCCATCGTTGCATGGCCGGTGATGCTCCTTCCTGATTCTGCTCTACGATGAAGTTGACAATACCTTCCCAAGTCATGGAGGTGTGGTATGAGCCACTTCCCGGCTCCGCCGTGACTTGGAGTACATCATCAGAACCATAAAGGATGAGCTGAAGAGTGTCCTCCGGGATTTCCTGAATGGGAGTAGATATATTGAACTGGTATTTCCGTCCTAAGGCGATGAGCTGCTTGAATATCCAGTTGTCCTTTTGAGGACCCAACGGCGTTATGCCGCCGGCCTTTATGGAAAGACCGGGATCGGGGATGATGCTGTTGATGTCGGCTTCGGTGACCGTACCCAACCCGTTGCACCGGGTACAAGCGCCGTACGGGGAATTGAACGAGAATGTATTGGGTTGTGGTTCGTCGTAGGAAATACCTGAGGTAGGGCACATGAGGTGACGGCTGAAGAAGTGGTCCTTCTCCTTGTCGGTGTCCAGCATGATGATGGTTCCTTTACCGATTTTCATGGCCAAGGCCAGCGACTCTCGGAGTCTTCCCTTCATGGAGTCTTGTACCTCCAAGCGGTCGATAACCAGTTCGATGTCGTGGATCTTGTAGCGGTCCAGCTGAAGTCCCTTTTTAAGCTCGACAATCTTACCGTCGGTCCTGACACGGAGGTAGCCTTGCTGGGTCAGTTGTTCGAATAGCTCCCGGTAATGTCCTTTACGCGCTTTGACCAATGGAGCCAGTAGCGCCATCTTTTTTCCCTGGAATCGCTGCAAGATCAGGTCCAGGATTTGGTCGTCGCTCAGCCGGACCATGGCCTCGCCGGTGACGGATGAAAAGGCTTCCGCGGCTCGGGCATAGAGGAGTCGAAGAAAGTCATAGATCTCCGTGGTCGTGCCTACCGTTGAGCGTGGGTTAAGATTGGTGGTTTTTTGCTCGATGGAGATAACCGGACTCAGACCGTTGATTTTGTCCACATCAGGTCGTTCCATGCTGCCCAGGAACTGACGGGCATAGGCGGAAAAACTCTCCAGGTAGCGACGCTGTCCTTCAGCGTAGATGGTATCAAAGGCCAGGGAAGATTTACCACTCCCGCTCAGTCCGGTGATAACCACCAGCTGGTTGCGGGGTACTTGCACATCCAGGTTCTTCAGATTGTGTACCCGTGCTCCAAAAATCTCCAGCCACTCGACAGCTTCTTTCATTCGACCGGTAAAGGTAGGGAAGTTTAAGGCTTCCTTGGGTGTTGCGGAAAGACGGATGTTTGGGAACTTTAACTTGAGATCGGGCATGCGGGCACCGAATTTCTTGTTTAATTTGTGGCGTGAAACGGTTCGTAACGACTTTGCTAGTAGTCCTGTATTCGTGGACTTTTCTCCACGGTCAGGACGGGGGGCGTACCGTCTATGCCTTTTTGGAGGTGCCGGCATCCGCGCGTATTGCTGCCTTGGGAGGGACCTTTATTTCCGTGAAGGACCACGATGTAAACGGCGCTTTGCAGGCTGCTTCGCTACTTAATCCAATGATGGATAAAAGCCTGGCTTTTAGTGCTGTAACGCTGTTTGGCGGAGCGCGTTTGGGCGATGCTACCTACGTCAAATCACGTCCCGGATACGGCACGTTCATGGCTTCCATGCACTACGCGGATTATGGAACGTTCCAGCAGACCAACGTGTATGGAGATGTATTGAACGATTTCAAAGCCTCCGATTATTGCCTGACGTTAGGCTGGGGTTACCAATACCGTCCCCGGTTCTCCTTAGGCGCTGCCACCAAATTCATCTACAGCAATTACTACCTCTACCAAGCCGCCGGCATGGCGATAGACCTGTCGGCCACGTATGAGGATACGACCAACAACTGGACGGTCACTGCATTGTTCCGTAATGTGGGGTTCCAGTTCGACAACTACGTCAAGGGTCAATCCGAACTGTTGCCGGGCGAGGCGTTGATAGCCATGTCGAAGCGACTGGCCCACACGCCGCTCCGGTTTAACGTTACCTATCGCCATCTGGAGAAATTCGACCTCAGCTATACCGACCCCAATGAGTTGTCGGATATCGACCCGTTGACGGGCGAGGCGACAGT
>CAYWDY010000006.1:0-11355 GCA_964455985.1 uncultured Flavobacteriales bacterium | reverse complement strand
CACTTCATCTTAGGGGCGGAGGTGCTGCTTTCCAAGAATTTTCACCTCCGGGCGGCGTATAATTTTCAACGGCGTCAGGAGTTAGCCGTGGATACGCGAACGGCCACGGCCGGATTCTCGTTGGGGTTCGGGTTGAAGATCAACCGTTTTGTGTTGAGTTACGGTCGAGCCAAGTTCAATTTGGCAGGTGCCACCAACAGTTTCTCGATTTCGACCAGCCTGAGTGATTTTTGCCGCGGCAAATAATCTTCCGGAGCCTTCTCGTCCTGGGTATGGGATTTTGAGGTTTTAGGTCGTTGGATTTTCGTGGATTTCCCCAATTTTTAGTTTCTTTGCCTACATGCCTGTTCCCCTGCTGAATCTGCGGAAAGCGGGTTATACGATCCAAGAAATTCCCGGCATGTCTCCGACTCCCATTGTCATTGCCATCGATGGTTATTCGTCGTGTGGTAAGAGCACGTTAGCCAAGGCCCTGGCCAAGAAATTAGGGTATAGGTATATCGACTCGGGAGCCATGTACAGGGCCGTGACGCTCTTTATCATGAAGCATGGTGTCACCTTGGAGCAGCTGGAAAACATGTCTTTGTCAGAGCTTGAATCACTGCTTGATAATATCCATATAACCTTTGAAGTCAATTCAATAAGCGGTTTATCGGAAGTTGTGCTTAACGGCTCAAATGTGGAGAAAGACATCCGCAGTTTACGGATTTCGGATTGGGTAAGTCCGGTCAGTGCCATTCCGGCCATCCGTCATCGGATGGTTGCCCTCCAGCAATCGCTCGGTGCCGAAAAGGGTATAGTCATGGACGGTCGGGATATCGGGACCACCGTTTTCCCCAACGCCGAACTCAAGATTTTCATGACCGCCAAAAAAGAGGTCAGGGCCAAGCGCCGGTGCGATGAACTTGGTGAAAAGGGGTTTATGGTGACCATGGATGAAGTCCAGCGAAACATCTCCGAACGCGACCACACCGATACCCATCGGAAGGAAAGTCCGCTTCGTCAGGCCGATGATGCCATCGTTTTGGACAACAGTTCCCTGAACCAGCAAGAGCAACTCGCCTGGGCCTTGATTCAAGTCGACCTGGTTCAGCAGTCCATCGACAAGGTTTCAGAGTGAATAGACTTGTCAGTTACTTCTCCGAACTAAACCTTAACGCGCCAACTTTTGACTACTTTTGTAGTACATGCGCGTGACCATAGATCCCCAGTCTGGCTTTTGCTTCGGCGTTGTTTACGCCATCCAGATGGCTGAAGAGGAGTTGGCGACTTCCGGAAAGCTTTATTGTTTGGGCGATATTGTTCATAACAACATGGAAGTGGAGCGTCTCCGTGGCAAGGGATTGACCATCATCAACCACGAACAGCTCAAGGAGCTTAGGGACTGCAAAGTGCTGATAAGGGCTCACGGCGAACCTCCGGAAACCTATCAGACCGCCTTGGACAATAACATCGAGCTTATCGACGCCTCCTGTCCGGTAGTCCTCAAACTTCAAAATCGGGTAAGAGCCAGCTACGATGACGTCGTTTCTAACGGCGGTCAAGTAGTCATTTATGGTGAAGTTGGACACGCGGAAGTCCACGGACTGTTGGGGCAAACCGAAGGTACTGCCCTGGTCGTCCGTGACGAGTCTGACCTGGATACGGTTGATTTTTCCAAGCCGGTTTATTTCTTCTCCCAGACCACCAAGAGCACGTCAGGTTTTGAACATATGAAATCCCTGATCGAAACCCGCTCCCGGGCAGCCGTGGAGGAGGAGGTCAGAGACGAATACCTGACGGCTAACGATACCATCTGCCGCCAGGTCTCCAACCGCGTGCCTCAGCTGACCCGGTTTTCTGCCGATCACGATGTGATACTTTTCGTCAGCGGAAAGAAAAGCTCCAACGGCAAGGCGCTGTTTGAAGTATGTCAGTCCCGAAATCCCCGGACCTATTTCATTTCGGATACCGATGAGATCCGGGCTGAATGGTTCGTAGGAGCTGAATCGGTGGGGATTTGCGGGGCAACCAGCACCCCGATGTGGTTGATGGAAAAGGCCGCCGAGTGGTTGAAAGCCAGTTTTCCAGCCTGATCAACACGAAATTTCCTGCATTTTTTACTTCAGCTGCAGTCCTGAGACGGACCATGCTCCTTGCACAACCGCACTCTTTTAGTTTTCTAGTCCTCAAATTTTCGCTCGAATCTGTGCTGTTCCATGAAGTGACTTCCTGTGGGTAAAAAAATCAACCCAGTCCTTTGATTTTCACGTTGTTTCTGATACCTTTGCGACCCCATTGGCTATGGTCCGCCAGGGTGTCGATTTTCCTATGACTGAAGGGATTACGGCATAACGATACAGTCAAAAACTCTTTAAAAGTAAAATGGAAAATTTCAATTGGGACAACTCCGCTAACCAGTGGAACAATTACTCCGCTGACGAACGTTCGCGGATGGAAAAAATGTATGATCAGACCCTCAACTCTGTCACGGAGAACGAAATCGTAGAGGGAGCTGTGGTCAGCATCAGTCCAAAAGACGTACTCATCAACATCGGCTACAAATCCGACGGCCTCGTGCCGGTCACGGAATTCCGCCACATGCCTGACCTCAAAGTGGGCGATAAGGTTGAGGTGTATGTCGAAAAACAAGAAGACAAGAATGGTCAGCTGTTGCTTTCGCACAAGAAAGCCCGTGCTGTCAAATCTTGGGATCGTGTCAACGCCGCTCTTGAAGGCGACGAAGTCATCCAGGGATTTGTCAAGTGCCGCACCAAAGGCGGACTCATCGTGGATGTGTTCGGTATCGAAGCGTTTCTTCCCGGATCGCAGATCGATGTCAAGCCGATCCGCGACTACGACCAGTTCGTCAATAAGACCATGGAATTCAAAGTGGTCAAGATCAACAACGAATTCAAGAACGTGGTGGTTTCCCACAAAGTCCTGATCGAAGAGGAACTCGAGCTGCAAAAAGCCGAGATCATGAAGAAGCTCGAAAAAGGTCAGGTACTCGAAGGAACGGTCAAGAATATCACCTCTTACGGTGTATTCATGGATCTGGGCGGTGTCGACGGACTCCTCCACATTACCGATATCTCTTGGGGCCGTATCAACCACCCCGAAGAAGTACTTCAGCTCGACCAGAAAATCAACGTCGTTATCTTGGATTTCGACGAGGAGAAGAAGCGTATCGCACTTGGTCTCAAACAGCTTACGCCACATCCGTGGTCTCAACTTGGGGAAGACCTCAAGGTGGGCGACAAGGTGAAAGGTCGTGTAGTAGTCATCGCCGACTACGGTGCGTTCGTAGAGATCGCAGCCGGAGTAGAAGGCTTGTTGCACGTATCCGAAATGTCTTGGTCACAGCATCTCCGCAGCCCGCACGATTTCTTGAAGGTGGGCGACGAGATCGAGTGTGTCGTGTTGACCTTGGATCGCGAAGAGCGCAAGATGTCTCTCGGACTCAAGCAGCTTAAGCCAGATCCGTGGATCGATATCGCTATCAAATACCCTGTCGGTTCTAAGCACAACGCTCTCGTCAAGAACTTCACCAACTTCGGCGTATTCGTCGAGCTGGAAGAAGGAATCGACGGCCTGGTGCACATCTCCGACCTCTCTTGGAGCAAGAAGATCAAGCATCCTTCCGAGTTCTGCAAAGTGGGTGATCGCATGGATGTAGTCGTCCTCGAAGTGGACGCTGAAAACCGTCGCCTCAGCCTCGGTCATAAGCAAATGGAAGAGAACCCGTGGGATGTGTTCGAGACCATCTTCTCTATGGACTCAGTCCACCAGGGAACCGTCCTCAAGGTCGGTGAGAAAGGTGCTACCATCGGTATGCCTTACGGACTCGAAGCCTTCTGCCCGAACAAACACTTGGTGAAAGCCGACGGCAAAGCCCTCAAGGGTGACGACAAAGCTGACTTCAAGGTCATCGAGTTCAACAAGGACCAGCGTAAGATTGTCGTTTCGCATGCCCGTATCCACGAAGACGAGTTGTCTACGACGAAATCTTCCGAACGCGAACACAAAGTCAGCGAGCGTGAAGAAAGCGCCAAAGCCGTCAAGAAGGTCAAAGAAAGCGTAGAGAAAACCACCCTTGGTGATCTCAGCGTTCTCGGTAACCTCAAGTCTGAAATGGAAGCCGCTGAAAAGCGTAACGAAGAGAACAAAGGTGAATAATATGCCTTCCCTCTAATGAAGAAACGGCTGCCCTTCCCGGGGCGGCCGTTTTTTTTACCCCAACAAAAACAACATGGAAAACCAACGCCTTGCTTTCTTACAACACACCTTCTTTGAAAGGATATCTAACGTGGAGCCCGACCGGACACCGGCCTGGGGGAAGATGAACCTTCAACAGATGATCGAACACCTCAGCGATTCGGTACGTATGGCTAATGGAGTGGCTCCTCACACGGAAATACTTACGCCTCCCGAACGCTTACAGGCGGTCCGGGATTTCCTATACAGCGAAAAGGAATTCCGTCCGGAGACCCGCAATGCCCTGATGGGTGATGAACCCCCGCTTGTCCGACAAGCCTCTCTTGATTTGGCCATGCAGGAACTTCACGATGAGGTTGACCGGTTCGTCCGTCATTTCGATGCTGATCCCTCGCATACTGAACGTAATCCATTCTTCGGCGACCTGGACGCAGAGGGATGGCAGCGGCTCTTTCAGAAGCATTTCATGCATCATCTCAAGCAATTCCGTGCGGACTGATAATTCCTATTCCTTATCTTCGTTCCGATGAGCCGTCGACTTCTCCTGGACGCCAACCGGTTGGACATCACCATCAACCGGCTTTGTTACCAGTTGCTGGAAAACCACGAGGGTTTTTCAAATACGGTCATTATCGGTTTGCAGCCCCGGGGCGTTTTTGTATCCCGTCGCATCCGTCAACGCCTTCAACAAATACTTCGGTCCGATAATGTCTGGGCCGGTGAACTCGATGTCACCTTTTACCGGGATGATTTCCGCCGGCGTGAAATCATAACACCCAGTAGCACCCGTATGGAGGTGAACGTCGAAAACAAAAAAGTTGTTTTGGTTGACGATGTGCTATATACGGGTCGCACCATCCGTGCCGGTATGGATGCGTTACTGGATTTCGGCAGACCGGAACGGGTCGAGCTGCTCGTCTTAGTCGATCGTCGATACAGCCGTCAGCTGCCTATCGAGCCTGATTATATCGGTTTGTCGGTGGATACCATCAATGCCGATAAGGTAAAGGTCACCTGGAAGGAAACCGATGCCGAAGACGGAATATGGATTATGGCCAAGGAGGAAGAAGCATGAGTACTCTCTCGACCAAACACCTGCTCGGAATCAAAGACCTTCAGAAGGAGGATATCGAGCTTATATTCACCACGGCAGACAACTTCAAGGAAGTCATCAACCGTCCTATCAAGAAGGTTCCGTCGTTGCGGGACGTGACCATCGCCAATCTCTTCTTTGAAAATTCCACACGGACCCGACTTTCGTTTGAATTGGCCGAACGCCGGCTTTCTGCCGATGTCATCAATTTCGCGGCATCCTCCTCTTCCGTATCCAAGGGAGAGACGTTGGTGGATACCGTGAAAAATATTTTGGCGATGAAGGTGGATATCATCGTGATGCGTCATCCGAATCCGGGTGCGGCCTTGTTTCTTTCGCGCCATGTCGATGCCTCGATTGTTAATGCCGGTGACGGCGCTCACGAACACCCCACGCAAGCCCTGTTGGATGCCTACTCCATCCGTGAAAAGTTCGGCAGGGTAGAAGGGGTCAAGGTTGTCATTGTTGGTGATATCCTTCACTCGCGGGTCGCCTTGTCTAATATCTTTTGCCTGCAAAAGCTGGGTGCGGAGGTGATGGTTTGCGGCCCCCGCACCTTGCTGCCCATGCACATCGAATCCCTCGGGGTGCGCGTCGAGCACGATCTCAGGAAAGCCCTGGAATGGTGCGATGTAGCCAACATGCTGCGCATCCAGTTGGAGCGTCAGGACATCCGCTACTTTCCTTCCCTACGCGAGTATGTGATGCGGTATGGATTGGACAGAAAACTGTTGGAATCCCTCGGTAAAAAGGTGACCATCATGCACCCGGGACCCATTAACCGCGGCGTGGAAATCACCAGCGACGTGGCTGACTCCGATCAAGCCATCATACTCGATCAAGTCGAAAATGGCGTAGCCACGCGTATGGCGGCGTTGTATCTCCTGGCCGGCCGGGTAGAGTAGGCTTTTTGCATTATTTCAACGCCAATTCCAATTAACAAATTAGTGGTCCGGCGATGTTGAAAATTACACAAAGCGGTGTGGAACACCCTCCTTTTCGTCGTAAATTTGAGAAAACCCTCTTGTCATGAACCTGACCCTAGAAAGAAAAGACAAATACGCAGTCATCAAGGTGCACGAAGCGAAGTTGACCAGTGGCGTGGCTCCGGAATTGAAGGCCGAAATCGTGATGCTGCATCATGAGGATTTCAAAAATCTGATCGTCGACCTTTCGGAGGTCCAGTACTGCGATTCGTCTGGCCTGTCCGCCTTGTTGGTAGGTTATCGCCTTTGTCGCGATTCGAATGGTACCTATTGCCTCACCGCCGTTCAGGATCACGTGAGTAAATTGATTTCTAGTTCCCAGCTCGACTCCATGTTGAATGTCATTCCGACCATCAACGAAGCAGTCGATCTCATTTTCATGAATGAAGTCGAAAAACAACTCCATAAAGAAGAATAATCATGATCCAACGACTACTCCTGATAGCATTGGCCTGTTTGCCTTTCCTTGGTTCGGCCCAGTGTGTTCCTGATACCAGCATCACACACAATGTGAATGGTGTTTACCCCGACAGTGCTACGGGCTTGCCCCATGCCATCGTCGGATCTGCGTACTCTACGGACATCCAGATCAAAGTGCTGCGTGATACCACCTATTCACTCGGACCTTTGACTCTCCCCGCAGTAATCGACTCGTTCAACATCACCGGTGTCCGCGGATTACCCGCTGGATTTAGCTATTCCTGCAATCCAACAGGTTGCTCGTTCCCCGGAGGATCAAATGCATGCCTCAACCTGACCGGCCCAGCGCCGACAGTCAACATGGTTGGTGTTTATCCGATTACTGTCAATATCACGGCGTATGGAACCGTAACGGGCCTTGGAAGCGCTCAACAGGATGATTCCATTTCGTATTACTCCCTGTATATTGATAATTCTACCGGGATTTCCCTGGTGGCTACACCGGAGAAGCTGACGGTTTCGAATTTCTCGCCCAATCCTGCTTCTGCGACCTCTCAGTTGACATTGGGCGTCCCCACTTCTGGAGTTGCCCGGATTGAAATGACGGACCTGATAGGTAACCGTATCAGCGAGCGTTCGGTGTCCTTGGACAAAGGCATGAACCGGGTGACTGTTGACCTTAGCGATCTGCATGCGGGAATTTACTTGGCTAAAGTATACTTCGGTAAAGAGGCCTTGATTCGCCGCTTGATCGTTACCAACCGTTAATGACCTTCGAAGTCACCATACTCGGCAGCAGTTCCGCTACCCCCATTTACCAACGACATCCAACCGCTCAGGTTCTCCAGATCCATGAGCGGTTTTTTTTGGTAGACTGCGGAGAAGGGACCTTGATCCAGCTTAATCGATACCGGATCAAGTTTCATCGCATCGACCATATTTTCATCAGTCACCTGCACGGAGATCACTATCTCGGACTGATGGGGCTATTGTCCACCATGCACTTGCAGGGGCGGACCAGCGAACTTTACCTGTATGGTCCTGCGCCGCTGTGGGAGATTGTCGAGATGCAACTCCGTCATTCTCAGACAACCTTGCGCTATCCCATTGTATTCCGTGCCACTCAGGCTGATACATCCGAAGTGTTATACGCTTCTGACTTTCTGCGGGTCACCACGATTCCATTGAGCCACCGTATCCCTTGTACCGGTTTCCATTTTGAAGAGATGCCACGTCCGCGAAAGATTGACAAGGAAAAGATTCTCGGTTTGGATTTTTCGGCGGAACAGTTCCATGCCTTGCGAGAGGGGCAGGATCTGGTTTTGAAGGACGGCACTGTCATCCCTAATCAAGACCTGACACACGATCCGTTGCCGCCAAGACGCTATGCGTTTTGTTCCGATACGATTTACGATGAACGGCTTGCCGAAGTGGTCAAGGGGGTTGACCTCCTGTACCATGAATCTACCTTTCTCGACGACCTGTCGTGGCGTGCTCGCGAGACATTCCATTCTACTGCTCGTGAAGCCGCCACCATCGCGCGTATGGCGGGTGTCAAGCGGCTGATTATCGGTCACTTCTCCGCTAGGTACAAAGACCTGTATCCTATGTTGGAAGAGGCAAAATCGGTTTTTGAAAATACTACCCTGGCGCTGGAGGGAGACCGATTTACCGTCGAGTAAGCACTCGGCTCAATTGCTTTTTACCGTTTCCAACCGTTTCAATTCACTCTCGAGCACGTCGATGGACTGATTGGCCAGGGCCGTGAAGCGTTGTAGCAGCACGGGAATCTCCTCGGTCCGGCGGCGGTCACGGGCGTATTCCTCGATGTTGGTGACGATCTTGCGGAGCTCGCTCAATTCAAAGACGGAAATGCTTGACTTGATCTTGTGAGCCGTGGCATGCACCTCTTTCCAATCTTTCATCGGAACGAGGGTGGTAAGTCGATGCAAGGCTTCCGGAATCTGACGCAGGAAAATACGGATCAGCTGTACCGTCAGGTCGGTATCACCTCCCGTATATTTCTCCAGCACTTCCAGGTTGACACCTGAAGATTTCCGTTTCTGCTGAAGCCGGTCGACAATCTCCGCCTCTTCGTTGGAAGGAATGGTATGTACATAACGCTCCAAGGTGCTGAATAATTCTTCCGGGGTGTATGGCTTGACCACGTACTCGTCCATGCCGGCTTCCCGGGCGCGTTGCTTTTCCGTCTCCGATGCGTCGGCAGATAAGGCGATGATCGGTATAGAACGTATTTCCACCGGTAATCGGTTTCGGATGGCTCTTGTCGCTTCGTAACCGTCCATGTCAGGCATTTGAATGTCCATCAGGATGATGTCGAATGTCTGCTCCTCTAACAATTGCAGCGCGGCTCTGCCGTTATCGGCGGTTTGGAAGTGGATGAATCCAAATTGCTTCAGCATATTTTTCACCAAGAGCTGATTGATGCGGTTGTCTTCCACGATCAGGATCCGGACATGCGAACAGTCTGTCTGATGAAGCGGAAGCGTAGTCGTCTCTTTTTGTAGGGATGCCTGCGTAGCAGAGACTTGGAACGGCATCTCCACGATGAATTCGGACCCCTTTCCCAGTCTGCTCTTGACGGTGATATGACCTCCCTGCAGTTCGACCAGCTGTTTCACGATGGCCAAACCCAAGCCCGTTCCTTCGTGGCGCTGTTTGTTGTTCTCCGCCTGTTCGAAGCTGTCGAAAATACGGTCCAGTTTGTTTTCCGGAATACCAATACCGGTATCGGAAATCTTCAAACGGATCCGACAACGGCCATGCTCGCTTCCGGTCTGTTTGACCTCGATACCGATGGTTCCCTGATCGGTGAATTTCACAGCGTTGGAAAGCAGATTCATCAAGATCTGACTCAGGCGAATCGGATCGCCGATGAGTAAGTCGTGGATATTATAATCAATCGATACGGCAATGCGTGTTTGTTTTTCATCCGCCTTGACTTTCAGGATCTGCAGTACGCCCTTGATCAGTTCGCGCAAACTGAATTCCTTCTGCGCGAATTCCACCTTTCCGGCATTGATCTTGGAGAAGTCCAGGATGTCGTTGATGATGACCATCAGGTTGTTCGCCGAATCCCGAATGGCTTCGATGTACTCTTCCTGTTCGTGCGTAGGATTGGTGTTCTCCAACAGATGGGTCATACCCAGGATTCCGTTCATTGGAGTACGGATCTCATGGCTCACATTAGCCAGAAATTGTTCCTTCAATTTGTCGGACAACTCGGCGATCTCCTTTTGCTTTTTGAGTTCTTCGAGATCGTATTTCAGATGGAGCGCCTTGGTCTTAAGCTGGATGTCTTCGGACATGATTTGCTTATCGAGCGTATGGAAACGCTTCTGATAGGCCAAGGCTTCCCGGTAGTTTCCGGTACGCTCGTGACAGATTGCCAGGCATTCGAAGAGTTGCACGGCATCGTTCAGCGGAGGTAGGGTTTCCAGTTGCGTCAGCGTGGCTTCGAACAGAGTGATAGCCTGGTCGTATTGGGTCAGCTCCATATAGAGTTTACCCAGGTCTTTTTTCAGTTGGATGGTGACGGTGATATTGGCGCCATCGGTAGATACAGCCATGGCCTGATGAAAATACTCCATGGCTTTATCGTATTCCCGCAAACTGGTATGGACATTGGCCAAGGCGACCAGCGTACGTATCCGGGTGTCCGTGTCCGTCAATTCTCCCAGTGCATGGGAGGCGCGTAACAGGTAATAGAGGGCGCGGTCTCGGTCGCCTTCGAGTTGGAAACAATGACCGAGTAAGTAAAACGAACGAAGCACACTCTGACGATCCTTTAGTTCTTCGAAGAGGCGTAAGGCTTTCTTGTAGTAGTCTACCGCTTTGGTGAATTCACGCAGTAGGACATAGAGGTTCCCGATATCGTTGTAGGCATCGGCGACCCCGTTTGTGTCTCCGGCGGAGGCATGCAATTTGAGTTGTTCCAGGATACCTTGCAGTGCCGAGGAAATGTCTCCCAACGAATAATAGATATCGCTGATATCATGCAGGCATTCCAGTTGACCTGTACGGTCGCCCAATTCCTGAAAAAATCTGAACGCTTCATTCAAGCCGGACAACGCCGGTTTGTATTCCTGCAGCTTCATGTGGAACAAGGCTTTTTCACGGATGACCTTTGCCATGGCGGATCGGTTGTCCGAAGATTGCGCCATCATCAGGGCTTCGTCAAGCAGGGAATAAGCCTTACGCAGGTCCTGTTTCATCAGGGACCGGGCACGGTGCAGCAGTAAATCAAATTGTTCAGCGTTCATATCGGGAAGGTCCCCGGCAGTGGCCGGGTACACTCGGCTAAGCTAGGGTCCCATCATCCCGACGGGCGGGATAAATAGGGAAAAGTCTTACAGTTTAAGGGAAAGAATTACTTGGAAATAAAGGGTGGAAGCGAGGAGAATGTCTTGCGGCCGCAAAGATAGTAATGAAACAGGATGCTGCGACCAGTGCCATGGAAAGTCTTAATGGAAGCGGTTTTCAGGGGCACGGAGGAATGAGGTCCCGGCTGCCGTCTGACCCTTTGGAAGTCCCGATGGGCTTTCAATACGGCTATGAAATCCGCTGTGCCGGAGGTCACCAAAAAGGAGACAGCGGCCAGTACGTCCAACACGAAACGGTACAGGTAAATCCGTCGGA
>CAYWDY010000005.1:15862-30784 GCA_964455985.1 uncultured Flavobacteriales bacterium | reverse complement strand
TGCCGATGGTGTTCCGGGGTCCAACAGCTTCTGCCGGACAACTGAGTTCACAGCACTCCCAAGCGTTTGAAAACTGGTATGCCAACTGCCCGGGATTGAAAGTGGTTGTTCCCAGTAATCCGGCCGACGCCAAGGGATTACTCAAATCAGCGATTCGCGATAATGATCCTGTCATCTTTATGGAGAGTGAACAGATGTATGGCGACAAAGGACTTATTCCCGATGGAGAGTACCTTATCCCGATTGGCTCCGCTGACATCAAGCGCCCGGGTAAAGACGTGACCATCGTCTCTTTCGGTAAGATGATGAAGATCGCTTTGAAAGCCGCCGAACACCTGGCCACCGAGAGCATCGATGCGGAAGTGATCGATTTGCGCAGCGTTCGTCCTATCGATTACAAAACCGTCATCGATTCGGTAAAAAAGACCAACCGACTGGTGATTGTAGAAGAGTCCTGGCCGTTGGCTAGTATTGCTTCGGAAATCACCTTCATGGTTCAAAAAGAGGCATTTGACTACCTCGACGCACCTATCCGACGTGTCATGGGCGGTGATGTACCTCTCCCCTACGCTCCCACGTTGATCGAGGCCTACTTACCGAACCCGAATCGTGTGGTTGACATGGTCAAGACGGTCATGTACCATCCTACCCGCGGGTAGTCTCGGTTTTTTTGTTACCTTTGTGGCTTAAACCAACCAATGCCTACATTCTCCGACTTGGGGTTGGGCGTGGATGTACTGAAAGCGATCGAATCTCTCGGATTTATCGAGCCGACGCCCATTCAACAACAAGCCATTCCTTTACTTCTTAATGAATCCACCGATCTGGTTGCTTTGGCCCAGACGGGAACCGGTAAAACCGCTGCTTTCGGCCTTCCGCTGATCGAACACGTTGATTTCTCATCGCCTCATCCGCAAGCGCTGGTACTGGCGCCCACGCGGGAGCTCTGCGTGCAGATTTCCAACGACCTCACCAAATACGCCAGCTTCGTGCGTGGAGCCGCTATCGTTCCCGTCTATGGCGGAGCGAACATCTCCACTCAGCAACGGGCCTTGCGCCAAGGTGCTCAGGTCGTGGTGGCTACGCCTGGACGACTGATCGACCTCTTGGGCCGTAAAGCCCTTAAATTGGACCGAATCAACGTCGTCGTCCTGGACGAAGCTGACGAGATGCTAAACATGGGTTTCCAGGAGGACATCGAAGAAATCCTGTCCCACACACCGGAAGAAAAGAGCACCTGGCTTTTCTCGGCTACGATGCCGTCTGAAATCCGTCAGATCGCTGCCAATTACATGAATGATCCGGAAGAGATCGTCATCGGACGCAAGAACGATACGGCCGATAATCTGGAACATCACTATTACGTCATTCACGAGCGCGACCGTTACCTGGCCCTGAAGCGTCTTCTTGACGCGAGCCCCGAACTGTTCGCCGTCGTTTTCTGCCGTACTAAGATCGACACGCAAAAAGTCGCGGAACAACTGATCCGCGACGGTTATAACGCCGATGCATTGCACGGCGACTTGAGCCAACAGCAGCGCGACAAGGTCATGGACCGTTACCGTCAGCGTTCGCTGCAGGTACTGGTCGCAACCGATGTCGCTGCACGCGGTATCGACGTCAGCAACATCACCCACGTCATTCACTATCACCTGCCGGACGAGATCGAGAACTACACGCACCGCAGCGGTCGTACCGCACGGGCCGGCAAATCCGGCTTGTCGCTGTCGCTCGTCAACGTACGTGAGATGGATAAGATCCGTCAGCTGGAGAAAAAAACCGGCCGCAAGTTCCACCTCACGCGTATTCCCGATGCCCTGGAAATCGGTGAACAGCAACTCCTCCACTTCATCCACCGGATCCGTTCGGTTGAAGTGAACGAGAAAGGAATTTCAAAATACCTTGCCCCTGTTTTCGAAGAACTTCAAGAGCTCGACAAGGACGAACTCATCAAGCGAATCGTCAGCTTGGAATTCAATCGCTTCCTGGATTACTACCGGAATGCGCAAGACCTGAATGTGGACATTGCCCATCCGGGTCGTCAGAGCGGTGACCGCTATCCGTCCAAAGGTCCTCGCATGTTTATTTCCTTGGGCTCTGTGGACGGCTTGGACAAAGGCGGCATGTTGGGCTATGTGCTCGATGTCACCGGACTGAATAAGTCGGCGGTGGGTCGTATCGAAATCAAACCGGTTTACGCCTTCATCGAATTCGAAAACGACGAACAAATTGAAACGGCGTTGAATGCGTTCCGCGGAGAAGTCTTCAAAGGAAGAAACGTCCGTGTGGACCGTGCAGACGGGCCCGGCGGCGGAAAATCCAAGGGCGGCAGCAAGGGCGGTTTCGGTGGAAAGAAAGGCGGCTTCGGCGACAAACGCGGCGGCGGCTTTTCCGACAACAACCGCGGCGGCTACGGCGGAAAAAAGAAGTATAACGACCGCGGTCCGAAGAAGGAATTTCAACACCGGGATAAAAAAGACCGCGGTCGGTATTGATTCGTGGATTGAATTTCACCCTATCTTGGTGAACCATTCTACCGTAACCGATTTGCCCTTACCCTAACGCATACTCATGTCAAGCTTAAAATTCACCGGAAACCATTCAGCGTTCTACGTTGACCTGAAGCAACGTGTGCAACGTTACTTTGAAGAGAACAGTCTTTCGGTCCATGGTGGCCATAAACTGCTGATCAAATCGATTATCCTGCTGGGCACGTTTTTCACCCTGTACATCCTGTTGGCCTTTCACCTGCTTTCCATGCCCTGGAGTCTGTTGGCTTGCATCCCGATGGCCCTGGTCACCGCCGGTATCGGCTTCAACATCATGCACGATGGTGCGCACGGCAGTTTGTCTTCACACCCGCTGGTCAACCGCTTGGCGGCGTTATCGCTGAACATGCTTGGCGCAAGCTCCTTCCTGTGGAACATCAAGCACAATATCATCCACCACACCTTCACGAATGTGGAGGATCACGATGATGACATTTTGAATCAGCCATTTTTCCGGATGTCGCCCACTCAAACCAAGCGAGGCATCCACAAATACCAACATTGGTACTGGCCGATCGGCTACGGCCTGATGTACATGGCGTGGATCTTCTTCCTGGACGTCCGTAAGTACTTCAACAAGCAGATCGCATCCCGTGCTGACATCAAATTTCCGCTGAGTTCGCATATCGGTTTTTGGTTCACCAAGCTGCTGTACATCTTCTTCTTCGTCTATATCCCGTTGCAATACTACACGCTGACCGAATACCTGATCGGTTATCTGTTGTACACGTTCACCACGGGCATTGTGATCAGCGTCGTATTCCAATTGGCTCACACGGTGGAGGAAACCACCTTTATCAAGCCCAGTGAAAACAGCAACACGTTGGAAACCGACTGGGCGAGTCACCAGGTAATGACGACGGCCAATTTCGCCACGCGCAACCCGGTCATCACGTGGTTTGTCGGCGGTTTGAATTTCCAGGTCGAGCACCACCTTTTCCCGCGCATATCGCACATCCACTACCCGGCCTTGAGCGGCATCGTGGAGGACACCTGTCGTAAGCATGGCCTGACCTACATCGTTCAGCCTACCTTTTGGGGCGCGGTACAATCACACCTGAAATTCCTGGAGCGTTTAGGAAAAGCGTAAGTAGGAGTTTGGAGTGTGAGTGGAGAGTGTAGTTTTCTTAGCATTAAGGGTTTACTACCAACACAATAACTGGCTAAGCATAGTTCGTTAAGAAAACCATACTTGGGGCACGAATCAAACTATGCAAAGTCAAGAGAATTCGAGTCCAATCTCTTTGACCGGACTGAAATACCGGAGGGGCAATAATTATATTCCTTAAAGTAGACTCCAGTAATTCATCATTGCAGGATGATCTTACGGACATCAATGGTGTGACCTAGATTGTCCAAGAGATAAACAAAATATACCCCCACCCCACTCCAGGAATTGAGGTCGATGTACGAGGACTGTTGTTGTACTGGAGAGGTGAATACGACTTGACCAAGGGTATTCTCAATTCGTAGGCTATAGCCATTCAAAGAAGCGTAATTAGAACCGAAATCGACCGTGATGTGATCGCCTGCGGGATTAGGATAAACTCTTATCGTGTTTTGATAAGTCACCGGATTCAAACCGGTCAGGTGTACATTTATCAATAACGTATCTGTAACTGTTATAGTCTGGTAACAGATATTCTGGTTGTAAAGTTGACTTACCTCTTGTGATGAAAGTGCTCGATTCCAAAAACAGAAATCATCAATTACCCCCCCGAAAGAATTACCATTAAAAATATACTCTTTACCCATCCAAATTGGATCTGAGTTTGATTGATCTCCGAGTAAAGAGATGTCCGCCGTATCTACCATTTGACCATTAATATAAAGTGTCAAAACATTTGCGTTTCTGTCGACGGTAGCAACAACGTGATACCAAGTACTGTCTTGCAATGGACTTATGTCATCTGCATGAATATACCCACCCGATAAACCAGAACCTCCCACATCAAAACTAATTTTTTTTGATCCAAAATGATCAGAAAGATAGAGGCAATAGCCAAGATTTCCTGTTCCGATATAACACCCATTCCTTATGACATCCTGTTCGGAATATGAATCATCAATCGAGTTAAACCAAACACTTAACGAATAAGAATTTAAGGACGGATAAAGCTGAGTTACGGAAGTATAATCAATGCCATCATTGAGTGATCGATTAAAATCATATGCACTGTTCAAGCTTCCAAAACGGTCATTCGTCAGCATCGCTCCGTTTACAATAGCATTATTTCCATTACCGCTCTCATCATTCGCATTTCCACAGAATGGCCAGTACCCGACTAATCCTGCGGTCAGATTCGTTGGCAATGGATTGCAAGGAGGAGGAATTGATGCCGCATAGAGATTGACAACCTCCTGTTGCGTTAGCGCACGATTCCAGATTCCTATATCATCTATTGAGCCATCAAAGTAATGAGCGGAATTATAGGCTTTCCCTATATTCAATTCGCCTCCACAAGGATCTATTACACCAATACTAAAAGCTGAGGTTGCGACTAAATTTCCGTCTAAATACATATTTGAAATCACTCCGTCATACGTGCAAATGATGTTATGCCAACTGTTATCGAATAGTGACGAATCAAAATTAATCTCTTGCCAACCTATTCCAGGATTAGTGCAATTATTGCCATTTTTTACTGACCAAAGATTGGTACTTGCTGAAGTATAATTTAACTCACATGCAAATTGCTCATTTAGAGCTCCTGAATCTGTCTTATAAAGGAGACTGCTTGCCGATTGGTCACTAGTTCGGAACCAAACAGATAAGGTGACATAATTCAGTTGAAAAGAAGAAGCATCAGGAACAACAATAGACTGACTACCATTAAAATAATAAGCTGAATTAGCGTTACTATACCTGTCGCTACCCAAAGTTGCGCCATTTACAATTCCATGATTTCCATTACCACTCTCATCATTCGCATTACCATTGAAAGGCCACCACCCCACTAATCCATTAGTCGGAAGATAGGGCGGAAGATTTTGAGAATAGACTACATAACCTTGAAGCAGGCCTAGGAGCAATAAAAGTTTGTTTTTCATAAGGCTTAGAAAGTATAGATTGTTAGCAAAGTGCTTTAAAGAGGTGTTCAAGCCGTCCGGGCCTTTTTTTTGCGCAGACCTGATTTTCCTGACCTCTAGGAATTTCTAGAGGAATATGCAGGAATCGAATCCTAAAAATTTCAACACCGGAAGTATAGCAATAGTACGAAATGTTGTATTATACAACAACTGCTTATGAAAGCCGGGCGGCATTTTTACAACATGGCCGCGCCTACCAAACCTGAGAAGGCTTTTCTAAAAGCGGTTGGCGACAACATCCGCCACTATCGCCAAGAAAAGGTTTACACCCTGGAACAACTAGGTGAAGATATCGGCCTTGACAAGGGGAATCTACACCGGATCGAACAAGGAAAAAATATCACACTACTCACATTGCTCAAAATCGCCGTCTTTCTTGACGAAGACCCACAGCGGCTTATTTCGACTGACATTGCCGTTTCACAGAAAGAAATGGATGAGTATGTGGCCCGTAAAAAGAGGGGATGATTTTTACATCTTTGATTTTTATAAAATTTCGATAGTTCTTTATACCGGGAGTAAGGAATTATACCCTCCTGCCTATTACTTTGCAACTAGTATAATCAGCACACCTGTCTTCATTTTTAATTGTAAATTTAACCTATGCGATTACACGTCGTAATTCTAGGTTTTTTAATCTTCTTCATCGGATGCCAAAAATCCGATGAAGTAGTTATTTCTGGCAATACACCGCCGCCAGACTCCACCCTCGAGCGTGTTGTCTTGGAAAACTACGTGACGCGCGCCTATATCCGTTCGCTCGGACGGGAACCTGACAGCCTAGAATTCAACGTCGCCACGGATGCCTTGTTGGCCACCGGCGCTGACAGCACTACGCGCACCTGGTTCGCCAGCCTCCTGTGCTCGTCCGACGACTACCGTCGTAATGCCTACGAGCAGCAACGGACCGAGCTCCTCAACAATATCGACACCGCCGAATTTGGCGCTACGGCCCTACTCTTTCAGCTCTTACGGCAAGATTCGGCCTATCTGTTTCAATGGCCCCTGCTGGACTATGAGATAACCCGCATCCGACTTTTGCAGTCGGCATACGGGGATTACCTGTCCGAAACCATCGACCTTCCGGAACTGCAGCGACGCATGTGCGACAACTATTTCTACGACCAGATCAATATGGGTTCGGCCAACTTCGTGATATCCACCTTCCAACACCTACTGGGCCGCAATCCTACCCAATTCGAGCAGCAGTCAGGCATCAGCATGGTGGACGGAGCCAACGCCGTGGTTTTCCTCGAAGCCGGATCTTCCAAATCGGATTACTTACGCATCATCACCGAGTCCGATTCGTATTTCGAATCGCAGTCTATTTTTTCCTACCGGAATTACCTTCAACGGGACCCTACCACGCTTGAGATGAACCAGGCGACCGTATTATACTCCCAATCTCAAGATGCCACCGCCGTCCCTCGGTTTCTGCTGGCTTCGGATGAATTCATCGGCTTGCCATGAAACAGATCGTTTACATACTCCTACTGACGATTTTCTTCGGGTACGCCTGTACGGAAGAAACGACATACGTGTATGAAGTCGATACGGTAAACGCCATCGGCAACAGCGGTGACAAGAACACACCGAAGTCCACCCTAGAGTTCATTTCCATTGCCTATGCGGATGTGTTTGGCACTTCCATCACCCAGAATCAACTGGTGAACCTGAGCACCTCGTACGCGTCCTTCGGCGATAAAAAAGTGATCGAAGAGCTCATCGTTTCCAACTTCCTGAATCGTCCGAACGCACAAATCCCTGCTTCCCCTTCGGTGAACGGTGATACCGCTGCTTTCATCACCTCCGCCTACAAGAAATTCTACAACCGCGAACCCAATCCGTTCGAAAGTTACTTCTGGCTTGATCTCTTCCGACGTTCCGCCACCGCGAATCCCGGTACGATGTATTATGCCCTGATGACTTCCGACGAATACCGCTTCTATTGATCCCACATGAAACGCCGTGACTTCCTGAAAAAAAGCGCCTGGGCCACCGCCGGGGTCATGGCGGCTCCATACCTACTACCCTCCGGACGGTTGTTTGCCGCTACCGGTATGCGTCGGGTCAACCACGTCGTTTTCTGCCTGTATGCCGGCGGCGTGCGCAACTTGGAGTCCGTCCACTTCAACGACGGCAACCTGATGCCCAACCTACTGAACGGAAACACATCGATCAGTCCGGACATCGCCGGTGCCATGGAACCGTTGCCGCCCTCACCGTTGCCGATGCCCTTGCAAAACTACGGCACGCTGTTCAAGGAATTCCGCTACCGTCAAGGTCCAACGGGGCATTACAACGGACATACTGTCGCGGTCACTGGATCGTACGTTGATGTTGACATCAACTTGCGTGATCACCCGAGGAAGCCCACCATCTTCGAATACTACCGCAAGCACAACAGTCCGGAGCAATCGGCCATGAACTGCTGGTGGGTCGCCAATACCTTAGGCCCCTACCCTTCGCTCAATTATTCGTCCTCACCTGATTACGGAGCCGCTTACGGCGCCAACTTCATCGCTCCAACGTCCCTGATCAGTCCGCAAGGGTATGATGTACTGGGGCAACCCAGAAATTTCAGCAGCCAGGAAGAAGCGATGATCCGCACGATGCATGACTTCACCAACGGCCTTTTCAACCGAAGTTACACCGACGGTTCAGCCGGCGTCGTCAACACACCGGAAGATGCCGCCCTGCTGCAGCAATTCATCGGCGACCTGTTCACCAAAGCACAAACACCTTCCTGGATCAACAGCTGGAATGCCGGCGGTGCCATGAACAACGACATGTACAACATCCTGTTCGCGGAAGAGGTGATCCGAACGTTCAAACCCGAATTGCTGGTGGTGAACATGCAGGATGTGGATGTCTGTCATTTTAACTACACGTCTTACGCCAACAACTTGCGTAAGGCGGATTTTGCCGTGGCTAAACTGTGGAGCACCATTCAACAGACGCCAGGTATGATGAATGATACGGTTTTGATCATTGCTCCGGAACACGGACGGAATTACTACGCGAACACCTCCGTGGATGCCTATGGACGACGCGCGATTGACCATACAGCTCCGACCGATCCCACCTTCAACGGAGATCCACTGCAACAAATGGCACGGGAGATCTTCTGCCTCGTTGTCGGTCCTCCCTCGGTAGTACGACAAGGGCAAGTCATTTCCACCGTCATGGGTGAGAGCACGGAAATCGTCCCGACCATCGCATCACTGCTGGGATTTGAAAATGCGCTGCCCGGCGGCTATGGATTGAAACCTTTCACCGCGTGCGAACTACAAGCCGCTTTCGTATGAGCAGGAGATCCACCTACGCGTTGCTGGCAGTAGTATTCTTCGGAATACTGACGGGGATTTCTTGTCAAAAAGAAAATCCACCCGATAATCCATACGACCTGATCGAACGACCCGACACCAGTTCACTAGTAGAAGAGCCGGCTGCGAATTCCATTGTAGGCCTACACCGCACGATCTTCTTCCCGAAGTGCGCTAACCCGGGCTGTCACGACGGAACCTTTGAACCCGACTTCAGAACCATCGAATCGACCTTCAGCACGCTGGTGTACCAACCCGTGAACAAACTGACGTTGGACTCCAACCGTTTTTTCACCTACCGTGTGATACCGGGGCGTTCTGTGGATTCGTGGCTGATGGAACGATTGGAGACACCGACAACAGAATACATGCCGTCGAACAGTACCCGATTGTCTGCTCAGGATATCGATCATGTCCGCCAGTGGATCGATGCCGGTTGCCCGGACTACAACGGGCAGCTTCCGCAGCGGCCTGACTTGTTGCCAAACATTGCCGGTTATGTGGCTACGGACCCTGTATTCAACCGCATCGATACGGCACGCCGTGATGGAATCGTTTTCAATCCGTTCCTGGTGAACAGCGGAAGTTCGATGAATATCTTCTTCGTTGCGCTGGACACGGCAGACGGAGATCAGGCGGTTGATCCGTCAGCGTTTACCGTGAAGGAAATACGATTCTCTACGAATAAAAATGATTTCACGAACGCTACTGTGATTCCGGCCAGCCTTTACGTCCCCAACTACCAGTCGTGGATGGTCACCGTTCCGAATATCAGCTGGCCCATCGGCACGACGGTTTATTTCCGGATCTACGTGAACGATGGTCGTCACGCCAGCTCCGCCGAATTTCCGCGCCTTGAATCGTTGGACTATTACAAGACCTACTATGCGTTCGAAGTGCATTAACGGATTACTGATCGGAGTACTGCTGATGGCGGGATGCGGGAAAGAAGATTCAACGCTGGATCCTGTGCCATCTATCGAAGTGGTATCAATCACTCCCACTTCGGCGCAGCAATACGCTGACGCCGTCACGGTACGCATCCGCTACCGCGACAACGACGGCGACCTCGGCGAGAACACAGCCGGCGTAAAAAACTGCTTCGCGGTGGACAACCGGATCGGCATACGGTACGAATACCGCCTTTCGCAATTGGCACCCACGGGTAGTAACATACCCATCCAGGGTGAAGTGGATATCGATCTCGGCGGGCAGGGAATACTTGACTCGCTGGCTTCGGAGGAACGGGTCACTTTTACGGTAACGGTCGTAGACCGGGCGGGGCATCAGAGCAATGCTGTGACCACCCCGGAGGTGAGAATCATCCGGTAAATCTGCCAAAAACCTGATTTCGTGTGATTTAGGCATTTTGATTGTTGCGGAAATCCGTGTCCTATTGTGGCTAAACCCTTGACAACCCGCGCTTAAAGACTATCTTTGCAAACGTCGTAGCGTTGACATTCAACGTTTTGCCGAAAGGCAAGACGGCTTGGGGAAGCGGAAGATCAACCACCGATATGTACTGAAACGCCGCCATCGCCGGAAAAACCGGTCGAGCGGCGTTCGTTGCCTCCATACACGAGGGATTATGACCATGAGTGTTCGATTAAAGAACTATACACAAGGACAATGGGTAGAAGGCACTGGTGCCGGAATTCCGTTGTTCCATGCTATCAACGGCGAAGAGATTTACCGCGCCGGCAGCGACGGACTTGATTTCGCTGCGATGCTGAATTACGGACGTACGGTCGGCGGACCTGCGTTGCGAAAAATGTCTTTCCACGACCGTGCCCGGATGCTGAAAGCACTGGGGCTTTACTTGAACGAGCGTAAGAAATCGTTCTATGCGGTATCCGCCGCCACTGGTGCGACTAAAGCCGATTCCTGGATCGATATAGACGGTGGTATCGGCACCATGCTGGTCTTCGCTTCCAAAGGAAGACGTGAGCTTCCCGATCAGCCTTTTCTGGTTGACGGTAACATGGAAATGATTTCCAAGGGCGGCACCTTTGTCGGACACCACATCTGTGTTCCGCTGGAAGGTGTGGCTTTGCATATCAATGCCTTCAACTTTCCCGTGTGGGGCATGCTCGAAAAGATCGCCGTGAATTTATTGGCCGGTGTACCTGCCATCGTCAAACCGGCGACAGCCACCAGCTACCTCACCGAACACGTGGTGCGTGAAATCATCAACTCCGGCATTCTACCCGAAGGCTCCCTGCAGCTCGTTTGCGGTGGTGTCGGCGACATATTCGATCATCTCACCTGTCAGGATGTAGTCACCTTCACCGGTTCTGCATCAACAGGCAAGATGCTTAAGCGTCATCCCTCTATTATCGATCACTCCATCCGCTTCAACATGGAAGCGGATTCCTTGAACTGTTGTATCCTTGGTCCTGACGCTGAACCCGGCACGGAAGAATTCAACCTGTTCATCAAAGAAGTATCCAGGGAAATGACCGTCAAGGCGGGACAGAAATGTACCGCAGTACGTCGTACCATCGTGCCCGAACACCTCACCGAGGCCGTCATCAGCGCTCTGAGTGAACGTCTCAAAGGCACCGTCATCGGTGATCCGGCTGTCGAAGGAGTACGCATGGGCCCCCTGGCCAGCAAAGCTCAAGTGAAGGATGTCAAAGAACAGGTTCGTCATCTGATGAACGATTGCGATCTGGTCTATGGCAACTTGGATTCGGTGGACGTGGTCGGTGCCGACAGCGAACGAGGCGCCTTCATGTCAACCGTTCTTTTGTATTGCAAGGATCCGTTCCGTAAGCGGGCAGCACACGAAATCGAGGCCTTCGGTCCGGTAAGTACTGTCATGTCTTATAAGACGGCCGATGAAGCTGCTCAATTGGCGAAGATGGGTCAGGGCAGCTTGGTCGGATCATTGATTACACTGGACGACCGGTTTGCGCGTGAAGTGGTATTAGGCTCCGCCTGTATGCACGGCCGTATGCTGGTGATCAACCGGCATTGCGCCGGCGAATCCACCGGTCACGGTTCTCCCCTTGCCCACTTGGTCCATGGCGGGCCGGGTCGTGCCGGAGGCGGTGAAGAAATGGGCGGTGTACGAGGAGTACATCACTACATGCAGCGCACCGCACTTCAAGGCTCCCCGACTACGTTGACCCACATCATGGGGCAATTCCTTCCCGGAGCTGCAACCAGCGAAGACGTCGTTCATCCGTTCCGCAAATATTTCGAAGAGATTCAAATCGGCGACTCGCTGTTCACGCACAAGCGCACAGTCACTGAGGCGGACATCGTAAACTTCGCCGGCATCAGCGGCGATTTCTTCTATGCCCATACCGACGAGACGTCGTTGGAAGGCTCTATTTTCGAACGGCGCGTCGCTCACGGATATTTCCTGATTTCAGCGGCAGCCGGCTTGTTCGTAGATCCCAAGAAAGGACCTGTACTGGCGAATTACGGCTTGGACAACCTCCGGTTTGTGCAGCCGGTTTATGTAGGCGATACTATCCAGGTGCAATTGACCTGTATGCGCAAGACCATGAAAGACCGTCGCGAGGGCCAGATCCCTCAAGGCGTCGTAGAGTGGTATGTAGAAGTCACGAACCAGCGTGGCGAAAAAGTAGCGGTAGAAACCGTGCTCACCCTGGTACAAGCCAAGAGTTAAGCATCCGTTGAAACAAATTTTCACCCAATCAGTTTAGAGGGGTCAATCCCGACCGAAAAAACAACCCGAAAAGCCATGTTATACGACACGCTAGACCGCTTTGAAAAGAAATTCGGCCATCTTAAGAAGAAAGGCCTTCGCATCAACGGTCTCAAGATGATCGACCCGAAGCGCAAGAAGCACGTCATCGACGTCAGCCGTCCGCTGGTGTTTGACAACCGTCTTTTGCCCAAGAGTTTTGAGGGATTGGATGTGAAAGCCGGACGCGACGTCTATGTCATCCCCGCCATTCAGCCGGACGTCGCCGTCATTCACGGCGATCTGCCTACTGAATTCAACATCGACCGCACGCAACCCGATTGGTCCAAGAAGCAGTACATCTGGGCGCCGGAGCGCTTTGAACAGTATGTGGACCGCTGTTCGGACGACATCAAGAAAAAACTGGGTGATCCCAAGATGTCCCGCGACGAAATGTTGTCGGCGCTGGCCTTTGGCGATTTTCAAGCACACAAAGCCAAGACCGCTGAGCTGATCCGCGAGGGCAAACTTCCTCGGTTCGCCGCGAACTGATTTACTCGTTAACTGTTTCTGTCAAACCGGAATCAGCGCTTTGCTCCTGGCTTCCGGCCTTACTCCCAGAGTCATTTTATCATGTCCGGACGTGTTACCACTTCGACCAAAGACCATATCGGCTTTGTCACTTTCTTTCACCCCCAAAGCAACTCCTTGCCTGGTGCTGTATTGCGTGAATTGGCAGCAGCCATTGAGGCAGCGGGGAAGGACCCTGATATCCGAGTGATCGTCCTGCAAAGTGAAGGCGAGAAATCATTCTGTGCCGGAGCCTCGTTCGATGAGCTCGTCGCCATCGACAATCTTGAGCAGGGCAAAATCTTTTTTTCGGGCTTTGCTGCGGTGATCAATGCGATGCGCAAGGCTCCGAAATTTGTGATCGCTCGTGTACAAGGTAAAGCCGTGGGCGGCGGCGTCGGCTTGGCCTGCGCTGCCGATTACACCTTTGCTACTGCACACAGCGCCGTTAAGCTGAGTGAGCTGGCTGTTGGCATCGGCCCCTTCGTGGTAGGCCCGGCGGTGGAACGCAAAGTGGGGACGTCAGCCTTTCAGCAACTCGCCATCGATGCTACGGCGTGGCAATCGGCGGAATGGGCGCTCAGCAAAGGCATGTATGCCGGAGTCTATGATTCCATTTCGGCCATGGATGAGGCGTTGATGGCGCTGGCTGAGCGGCTGGCCCAAAGCAGCCCGGAGGCCATGCGACAACTCAAGAATGTATTTTGGAAAGGTACTGACCATTGGGACGAACTGTTGCTGGAAAGAGCCGCTATCAGCGGAACGCTCGTGCTTTCTGATTTCACCCGCAACGCCATCGCTTCTTTCAAAGCCGGAAACCGGTAAAGTATCTTTTTTTCAGATACTTCCCATTTTCGTCCTATGAAGCCTTGTGCTTCGAAACGATCAGAAGGAGTACGTCAAGCCACCCAGCATGTTGAACCGCTCCATCGGGAAGCCATACCACTCCTGGTATTTGGCCATGCCGACATTGTTGAAGTTCAGGAAAACAGACAGGATCTTGGAATAACGGTATTCGAATCCGAGGTTGGCATCCACATACGGTTTCAGCTTCTGAGACAACTGATTTCCGTTGTCTTCGATGGTTAGCGCATAGCGCTCGCCGACTCCGAACAACGCAGCCTTTACTAAAATCTTATCGCGAAGGTTGTAATCAGCCTTCAACGTAGCGACTGTGCTCGGCAAATACCACGGATGAGCTTGCACATCCATGTTATAACTGAACTGATCAAACGCCAAGGACACACCCAGCTTTTCGGTAGCCCGGTAAAGCAACTCAGCGTGTAAATTGGCGCGCGTAGCATCGTCGTAGATGACATTGAAATTGTTCAGCCGTACCGTATCGGTGAAAAAGAGTTGCAGGTCTTTGTACGAGGCGTAACCGGCGTTCGCCAACAACGTGAAGGCATCCGAGAAACGAACGGATAGTCCTGCCTTCAGGTTCATCTTCTCGATGGTATTGTTGAAAATCACGGACGAAGTAATGAACGGATTTTCGGCTGTAACCGTATGGAAATTATTCTTGATGATCCGGCCATCCAGGCTGGCATACAGGCGCAACACACCTTCGGATACAGGAACCTGCACATCCAGCTTGGGGAAAATATGCAGATCCGCATCGATATTCGTTTCTGCCTCGACCCCTACTCCGCCGGTGAACCGGATGCGCTCGCGTTGGAAAGCCACGAAGGGACGGAAGGCCAAAATATTCCGGGGGAGATCATGATAA